>NZ_JBJIAA010000075.1:0-211 GCF_045310695.1 Clostridium neuense | reverse complement strand
TTTCAATTGTCTTGTACTATAAGTGTAGATACTTAATCTCATTTGATTAAGTAATCTGCACTTATTTTTATTATAATAAGAAATGGGCTGATGATTCAATTTGTTGGAATTTAACTTCCGTAGCTCAAACTATCACCCATTGCTTATTATGGATATTCGATTAAGCAGGTTGGAACTATAATTAGCTTCCGCGTAACGAACAAAAATGAGT
>NZ_JBJIAA010000074.1:0-219 GCF_045310695.1 Clostridium neuense | reverse complement strand
GTAGCTCAATGGTAGAGCCCTAGCCTTCCAAGCTAGTCACGAGGGTTCGATTCCCTCTACCCGCTCCAAAATATGCGTTATTAGCTCAGTTGGTAGAGCACCTGACTCTTAATCAGGGTGCCCAGGGTTCGAGTCCCTGATGACGCACCATATGGTGGATATAGTTCAGTTGGTAGAGCGCCAGATTGTGGTTCTGGTTGTCTAGGGTTCGAGTCCCTA
>NZ_JBJIAA010000073.1:0-227 GCF_045310695.1 Clostridium neuense | reverse complement strand
TGGGGTTTGGGCGGCAGCCCATGTGATTCATGAACCCGGAATAAGCTCTCATTATAAAAAAGACAAGAAAATATATAGGCACTTGCTAAGATGGGGTTTGGGCGGCAGCCCATGTGATTCATGAACCCGGAATAAGCTCTCATTATAAAAAAGACAAGAAAATGTATATAGGCACTTGCTAAGATGGGGTTTGGGCGGCAGCCCATGTGATTCATGAACCCGGAATA
>NZ_JBJIAA010000072.1:0-237 GCF_045310695.1 Clostridium neuense | reverse complement strand
GAGCTATTAAAAGAAGTAAATGAAGAAGATGATAATGACTGGACAAGGCAACCTGCAAAAGAAGATATCTTTGATAAGTTTGCTGATTGGATTACTGAGAAAGTTACAGGAGAAAAAGCAAGTCCGAAAACGCAGGGAGAGGAAGTAATAGACGCACAGTTAACAACAATGTCTTTCGATGAACAGAGTATTTTGGCAGACATTGCAAGCGATTATCAAACAGCATTTAGAGGTTTA
>NZ_JBJIAA010000071.1:0-242 GCF_045310695.1 Clostridium neuense | reverse complement strand
GTGGTCGGGGTGACAGGGATTGAACCTGCGACCTCATGGTCCCAAACCACGCGCGCTCCCATCTGCGCCACACCCCGATAAAAGGTTTAATATGGTGCGCCATCAGGGACTCGAACCCTGGGCACCCTGATTAAGAGTCAGGTGCTCTACCAACTGAGCTAATAGCGCATATTTTGGAGCGGGTAGAGGGAATCGAACCCTCGTGACTAGCTTGGAAGGCTAGGGCTCTACCATTGAGCTAC
>NZ_JBJIAA010000070.1:0-242 GCF_045310695.1 Clostridium neuense | reverse complement strand
GGCTCTGGTAATACTTTTCTATCCACTTTACCATTTGGTGTTAATGGCATGCTTTCTAGTTTTATAAAGTATGCTGGAACCATGTAATCTGGTAGAGATTTTTTTAGCTCTTCTCTTAATTCACCTACGGTGTATTCTTTCTCTCCTACATAATACGCACATAGATACTTACTTCCTACTTCCCCTTTTGCTAAAACTACTGTTTCCTTTATTCCTTCTATTTTTAATAATCTATTTTCGAT
>NZ_JBJIAA010000069.1:0-252 GCF_045310695.1 Clostridium neuense | reverse complement strand
GGTTTATTAGCTCAGTTGGTAGAGCACATGACTTTTAATCATGGTGTCCGGGGTTCGATTCCCCGATAAGCCACCAATGTGCAGGTATGGCGGAATTGGCAGACGCGCTAGACTTAGGATCTAGTACTTCGGTGTGTGGGTTCGACTCCCTCTACCTGCACCAAATAAAAAATATGCGGGAGTGGCTCAGTGGTAGAGCGTCACCTTGCCAAGGTGAACGTCGCGAGTTCGAATCTCGTCTTCCGCTCCAAG
>NZ_JBJIAA010000068.1:0-253 GCF_045310695.1 Clostridium neuense | reverse complement strand
AATAAATATCCACCAGCTTAGCTGGTGGTTTTTCCTTAAGCCCTATAAGGGCACATTACCAGCATTATGCCTTAAGGCATCTTAAAAATCTCGCCAGCCGCAATTTACATTACTTGCCACCCTTAAAAGGGTCCATATACTCCTTTATACTTATTTGGTCAGCGATCATATCTTCCTTTTGTTGATTTCTTATATATTCCTCTATTGCTTTCTTATTTTTTCCTACTGTATCAACATAAAAACCTCGACACCA
>NZ_JBJIAA010000067.1:0-266 GCF_045310695.1 Clostridium neuense | reverse complement strand
GTGGCTTATCGGGGAATCGAACCCCGGACACCATGATTAAAAGTCATGTGCTCTACCAACTGAGCTAATAAACCATATTATTTATTGTATTTTTAAATTGGCTGGGAAGGCAGGATTCGAACCTACGCATGCAGCAGTCAAAGTGCTGTGCCTTACCGCTTGGCGACATCCCAGCGTTTGGGGTGGATATAGGGACTCGAACCCTAGACAACCAGAACCACAATCTGGCGCTCTACCAACTGAACTATATCCACCATATGGTGCGT
>NZ_JBJIAA010000066.1:0-284 GCF_045310695.1 Clostridium neuense | reverse complement strand
GATATTGCAGTTGTATATGAAGATAAAAAGATGAGCTATAAAGAGCTAAATGAAAGGGCGAACTCTTTAGCAAGGGCCTTAAGAGAAAAGGGAGTAGGTAAAGATGTCATAGTAGGAATGCTTGTAGAGAGATCTGTCAACATGATAGTAGGAATAATGGGTATTTTGAAGGCAGGAGGAGCATATATGCCAATAGATCCAGATTACCCAGAGGACAGAATAGAATATACCCTTGAAAATAGTAAAGCGACAATAGTATTAACTCAAGATAAATTTAAAGATAA
>NZ_JBJIAA010000065.1:0-287 GCF_045310695.1 Clostridium neuense | reverse complement strand
ATTATCATAATAAATTCCTCCTTGAATTTAACTTGGGAATCCTTTCCCATATATTTTATTTTTATAAGGTTTAAAATTTTATGTCCACTTAATTTCAAGCCTTATTTAACACTTATATTATCGTTTGTCATCTTTAATACTTTATAGTTTTTAATAAGTTTTTTACTAAAAAGCATTGCATTTTCAAGGCACCTTTTATATTCTTTAATTTTTAATAAATATCCACCAGCTTAGCTGGTGGTTTTTCCTTAAGCCCTATAAGGGCACATTACCAGCATTATGCCTTA
>NZ_JBJIAA010000064.1:0-308 GCF_045310695.1 Clostridium neuense | reverse complement strand
CAGAGAAAAGATAATGAACCAGCAATTCTTTTGAATAGAAGAAATTCTATTTAATAAAATAAAGCGATGAGCTTAAAAAATTCAATGAGTCATTATATATAAGTAATGATGAGAAAATTTTTCGGAAGACGAGGAAATGAAATAGGTTAATAACTGTTTATTGGCGTGTTTTATTGACGAAGTATTACGGAAAATTAACCATCATAATTTAAATAATACTTGTTGCATTAGATCAAACTTTTAAATTGAGAGTTTGATCCTGGCTCAGGACGAACGCTGGCGGCGTGCTTAACACATGCAAGTCGAGC
>NZ_JBJIAA010000063.1:0-339 GCF_045310695.1 Clostridium neuense | reverse complement strand
TATATAAAAGAATAGTATAATTAGGGAGGACGTAAATTTGTCTAGAATTCAAATTGACATTAGCAAGGTTAGAAGCTGTAATGAAGACTTAAGGCGAAATAACTTAAAAATATCAAATATAGCACGAGATATATTTTTATCTATGGGAAGTATTGATAGTAGAATACAAGCTAGACGAAATATAGGATCAAGGTTAAAGAATGCTTGTGATGAATGTAATAAAATAGAGCAGAAATTAACTAAGTTACAGAAATTCATAAGCAATTCAATGGATAGATATGAAAAGGCCGAAAGAAAAGTAGAAAATGAATCAGAGGAACTAATAGCATTATGGAATTT
>NZ_JBJIAA010000062.1:0-341 GCF_045310695.1 Clostridium neuense | reverse complement strand
ACAGGAGAAATAGGCTTAAAAAGAGTAATACATGTATACAAAAATGAAACAAAGGATGTTATACTAGTAAGAGCAGGAAAAGAAGAAATAGAGACAACAGCCCTGCACAGGTTCTACATAATAGGTGAAGGCTTTAAGATAGCAGCAGATTTAAAACTTGGAGATAAAATAAAGACAGCCACTGGAGCTTATGAAGAAGTAAAAGGAATAAGTGTATGGCATGTAGAAGCTGGGGAAAGAATATATAACTTGAATGTAGAAGACTACCATACATATTATGTTGGTGAGGGAGAATTACTAGTACATAATAATTGTAATGAGGATGAGGCAAATCAAGTATT
>NZ_JBJIAA010000061.1:0-341 GCF_045310695.1 Clostridium neuense | reverse complement strand
CCCACGGTAGTGCAAGGAAAAAATTCGAGGCCACTGAAAAACTAGCTGTTTTTTAAGAAAAAAATGTTTTAAAAAATATCCACAAAAAATGCTAGGGTATAATCCTTAGCATTTTTCTTAAATTCACTTTTTTATTCATATATCAGGAGCAAAATCTCCTTATTTACCATCTAAGATGGTAAGAATTCTTTTTAGATTAACCACAAATATTGTCACTGCACTTTGCAAGTGCATACCTTTTAGACCTGTGGCAGATGCGACATCATACCCATGTCTATACTTTAATTCACTGTTTTTAGCTTCAATTTTATAGCGCTCTTTTGATTTTTCTTGAAAATACT
>NZ_JBJIAA010000060.1:0-348 GCF_045310695.1 Clostridium neuense | reverse complement strand
TTTTGTTGATTTCTTATATATTCCTCTATTGCTTTCTTATTTTTTCCTACTGTATCAACATAAAAACCTCGACACCAAAAATGTCTATTTCCATATTTATATTTTAGACCTGAAAATTTCTCAAATATCATTAAACTGCTTTTTCCTTTTAAGAATCCCATAAATCCTGAAACACTCATCTTAGGTGGTATTGATAAAAGCATATGTATATGATCTTCACATGCATTCGCCTCTATTATTTCAACACCTTTCCATTCACAAAGTTGCCTCAATATTTTTCCTATCTCTTTTTTCTTCTCTCCATATATTTCTTTTCTTCTGTATTTTGGTGCAAATACTACATGATAT
>NZ_JBJIAA010000059.1:0-373 GCF_045310695.1 Clostridium neuense | reverse complement strand
AAGAAATAGAAGTCAATTTTAACTATAAGGCGAAGTATGATAAAGCTGAATTTGCAAGGCAGTTAACTGACCAAGAAGCTGGTATGAATAAATTAACGGTTGATGAGTATCTTAAAAATAGAGAAAGATATATAGAAGAGGGACGTTCGATTGAAGGAAATATGGCTCAACAACTAGCAAGAGAAGAGGCTTTAACTGAAAAAATTGATTCATTAATGAATGATGGATATTCATTAAGTGAAGCAAAACAGAAAGCAAAAGAGTGGTTAGATACTCAAGCTGCATTACACAATCCTGACCAAATTGCGGGAGGAAATCCATTAAATATTGGTGGAATGGGTGATAAAGGAATCAATTCATCTATTGGGTCACA
>NZ_JBJIAA010000058.1:0-389 GCF_045310695.1 Clostridium neuense | reverse complement strand
TCTGTATTTCCTTCAATTGAGATGTTGTTTGAATCGTATAAAACTATTAGCTTTCCAAGTCCAAGAGTTCCAGCCAAAGATGATGCTTCACCGGATATTCCCTCCATCAGGCAGCCGTCTCCTGCTATAGCATAAGTATAGTGGTCTACAATTGTAAAATTAGGCTTGTTGAATTTGTTTGCGAGGTATGCTTCTGCTATTGCCATTCCAACTGCATTACATACACCTTGTCCAAGAGGTCCTGTTGTTATTTCAACTCCAGCTGTGTGACCGTATTCAGGATGTCCAGGTGTCTTACTTCCAACCTGCCTGAATTCCTTTATATCATCCATTGTAATTCCGTATCCAAATAAATGAAGAAGGGAATATTCAAGCATTGAACCATGTCC
>NZ_JBJIAA010000057.1:0-470 GCF_045310695.1 Clostridium neuense | reverse complement strand
AAAAAGCAGGTGTAGAAGTTGAAACTGTTATTGGAGATGCAGCATACTCAGAAAAAGATAACATTGTTTATGCAAAAGGAAATGACATAAAATTAGTAGCAAGATTAAGTGAAAGTGTAACCCATGGAAACAGAAAGAATTCAAATAAATTTGAATTTAACAAAGATGCTGGGATGTATGTATGCCAAGAAGGCCATATGGCTTTCAAAAAAACAATTCAGAAAAAAAATAATACCAAAAAGAATCAGACGGAACAATATTTTTTTGATGTAAATAAGTGCAAATGTTGTCCATCACGGGAAGGATGTTATAAAGAAGGTAATAAAACAAAAACTTATTCTGTAACAATACTTTCTAATCCACATAAAGAACAAATAAAATTTCAAGAAAGTGAGTATTTTCAAGAAAAATCAAAAGAGCGCTATAAAATTGAAGCTAAAAACAGTGAATTAAAGTATAGACATGGGTAT
>NZ_JBJIAA010000056.1:0-471 GCF_045310695.1 Clostridium neuense | reverse complement strand
ATTAACTCCATTGAAGTTTGTTTGCTTTGAAATATGGTCTATTTCATCAGCAAGAGTTCCAAGCTCTGCACTTATTGCACTTCTATCTATTGTTACATTAGAATCATTTGCAGCTTGAGTTGCAAGCTCGTTCATTCTTTGAAGTATTGACTGAGTTTCATTCAATCCACCTTCAGCAGTTTGTAATAATGATACGCCATCTTGAGCATTGCTTTGAGCTTTGCCAAGACCATTTATCTGTGATTGCATTTTTTGTGAAATTGTAAGACCAGCTGCATCATCTGCTGCTTTGTTTATTCTTAAACCTGAGCTTAATTTCTCCATTGAGTCAGAAGAGCTCTTAGAATTTTTGTTTAAATAACTTAAAGCTGTTGCTCCTGGTAAATTGTGATTTATTATCATAATAAATTCCTCCTTGAATTTAACTTGGGAATCCTTTCCCATATATTTTATTTTTATAAGGTTTAAAAT
>NZ_JBJIAA010000055.1:0-477 GCF_045310695.1 Clostridium neuense | reverse complement strand
ATTGAATTCTCAAAATTAAACAGAGATAAGAATGAACCTTCATGAAAACTGCGTTTTCATGTCGACTCCTTAGAAAGGAGGTGATCCAGCCGCAGGTTCTCCTACGGCTACCTTGTTACGACTTCACCCCAATTATCAACCCCACCTTCGACCGCTGGTTCCAAAAGGTTACCTCACGGGCTTCGGGTGTTGCCGACTCTCATGGTGTGACGGGCGGTGTGTACAAGGCCCGGGAACGTATTCACCGCAACATTCTGATTTGCGATTACTAGCAACTCCAGCTTCATGTAGGCGAGTTTCAGCCTACAATCCGAACTGGGATGGGTTTTTGAGTTTAGCTCCACCTTGCGGTCTTGCATCTTTTTGTTCCCACCATTGTAGCACGTGTGTAGCCCCAGACATAAGGGGCATGATGATTTGACGTCATCCCCACCTTCCTCCCGGTTAACCCGGGCAGTCTCACTAGAGTGCTCAACT
>NZ_JBJIAA010000054.1:0-484 GCF_045310695.1 Clostridium neuense | reverse complement strand
GGCTGTTTTAGTTGAACAATCAAAACTATTAAGAAAATCTGTTTACGAAATAGATGAAGAAATGAAGAGTAAGTTTCCTAAAAAGATTAGTAACGGTATATTGGAGGATCAGATTGATTATTGCAAAAAATTAATTGGGGTAATTGAAGAAGATGATAATCTAAGTCAGTATCCTAAGGTTAAAGAAAAATTAAACCTTTTAAAGGAATCCGTTGACGATGATATAGAACAATTAACGCTTTCAAAAGATGAGGATGCTAAGGTTGGGCATAAAACAGCAGACACATCATTTTTTGGTTACAAAACTCACATAGCAATGAGTGAAGAAAGAATAATAACTTCAGCTACAATAACTTCTGGAGAAAAGCATGATGGAAAAGAATTAGAAACTTTAATTGTAAAAAGCAAAAAAGCAGGTGTAGAAGTTGAAACTGTTATTGGAGATGCAGCATACTCAGAAAAAGATAACATTGTTTATGCAAAA
>NZ_JBJIAA010000053.1:0-562 GCF_045310695.1 Clostridium neuense | reverse complement strand
CCTAATGTAACATTATCATCATCAAATGTATACTCATGAATTGGTTTTATTGGATCTTGTGCATTTGTTACTGTAACTGAACATGATGCATTTGCATTGCTTCCATCTGCTGCAGAAGCTGTTATTACTGCCGTTCCATTTCCAACTGCTGTAACTTTACCATTAGCATCTACTGTTGCTATGCTTGTATCACTTGACTTCCATTTTATATTTTTGTTTGTAGCATTATTAGGTTCAATTGAAGCTGTTAGTATATCTGTTTCTCCACCTTTTAGTTCATCTGTTTGCTTATTTAACAAAATTTGTGATACCTTAGTGCTATAATCTACTACTCTGTCATATATCTGAAAATTATCTAAATCGAAGGTTCCTCCACCTAATGTAAAATCTTCACTTTGTCCATTATTTGAATTCTGTGATTTTTCTGTTCCTACTGATACTGGATTTACTAAATCATCTACATACATTTTTACTCCATTAATCTGAAAATTTTCTGCATAAGTAATCATTATTGTATGCCATTTTCCATCTAAGTACTTTGTTGCATCTACATTTAAGCTAG
>NZ_JBJIAA010000052.1:0-599 GCF_045310695.1 Clostridium neuense | reverse complement strand
CGATTTTTCTTTCTCTTCCTCCGGGTACTTAGATGTTTCAGTTCCCCGGGTGTGCCCCTGTATACCTATGAATTCAGCATACAGTTCATGATGTTAATCATGAGGGTTTCCCCATTCGGAAATCTCCGGATCACAGGCTATTTGCGCCTACCCGAAGCTTATCGCAGCTTATCGCGTCCTTCTTCGACTTCTGGTGCCAAGGCATTCACCATGTGCCCTTTGTAGCTTGACCTTTAAAGAATATATTCGAAAAAATATATCATATTAAATCAATTACAAAGTTAAACTTTGCCTTAACTTAATTAAAAATAACTTTACTTACTATGCAATTTTCAAAGTACAATGGTGGGTTTAAATGGACTCGAACCATCGACCTCACGCTTATCAGGCGTGCGCTCTAACCAGCTGAGCTATAAACCCATGTGGTGGAGAATAAGAGATTCGAACTCTTGACCCCCTGCGTGCAAGGCAGGTGCTCTCCCAGCTGAGCTAATCCCCCACATAAATAAAATAGAGAATTACATTGAATTCTCAAAATTAAACAGAGATAAGAATGAACCTTCATGAAAACTGCGTTTTCATGTCGACTCCTTAGAAAG
>NZ_JBJIAA010000051.1:0-644 GCF_045310695.1 Clostridium neuense | reverse complement strand
ACGGAGGAATTTTTGAGGCCACTGAAAAAGTCCTAATTGAATAAAAGATTAATGCATTTTCCAAAAACTGATAACAGCTAACTTTGTTAGCTGTTTTTTGTATTCAAAAAGGATTTTATGGATTTGTGTAGAATTATATATGTGTAGAAGAACGTTTAGGAGGAAATCAATAATGATAAAGCAACAAAAGTTAGTTATGAGTCCATATACTGATTTATATGATCTTATCATTCCAAAGGATAACATTTTAAGAAAAATAAAAAATTTAGTTGACTTTTCATTTGTTTATGATGAAATTATTGATACATATTGTTTTAACAATGGCCGCGGAGCCATTGATCCTATAATGATGTTTAAGTATTTAATGCTAAAAATAACATTTGATTTATCAGATGTTGATGTTGTTGAACGTTCAAAATATGATATGTCTTTTAAATATTTTTTGGATATAGCGCCAGAGGCTTCTGTTATAGATCCAAGTTCATTAACTAAATTTAGAAAGTTACGATTAAAGGATTCAAATATGTTGGATCTTCTTATAAACAAAACAGTTAGTATCGCAATAAAAAAAGGAATTTTGAAAAGTAAATCTATTATAGTTGATTCTACACATACTAAAGCAAGATATAACCAGTTATCACCAA
>NZ_JBJIAA010000050.1:0-647 GCF_045310695.1 Clostridium neuense | reverse complement strand
ATATAAAAATATGTGACATAAATAATGAAGAGTTTTATAAGTACAGCAGTACTAATCTAGGTAAAACCGCAGATTCAAATAGCTTAGCGTATATAATATACACATCAGGAACAACGGGAAAACCTAAAGGTGTTATGATAGAGCATAACAATGTAGTTAGGCTTATGTTTAATGATAAAATGCCATTTAATTTTAGTAACAAAGATGTATGGACAATGTTCCATTCATACTGCTTTGATTTTTCAGTATGGGAAATGTATGGAGCTTTACTTTACGGTGGAAGACTAATAGTAGTGCCTAAGATAGTAGCTAAAGACTCTGAGAAATATTTAGAGCTACTGAAAAAAGAAAAGGTAACAGTATTAAATCAAACACCATCAGCATTTTATAATTTAATGAACATAGAAGCAAACAGTGACGAGAGAAAGTTAAATTTAAGATATATTGTATTTGGAGGAGAAGCTTTAAATCCTCAAAAGCTAAGTAAATGGAAACAAAAATATGAAGAAACAAAAATTATCAATATGTATGGAATAACGGAGACAACAGTTCACGTAACCTTTAAAGAAATAACAAGTGAAGATATAGAAAAGGGAGTAAGCAATATAGGAAAGCCGATTCCAACGCTAACCACATATGTAATGAAT
>NZ_JBJIAA010000049.1:0-686 GCF_045310695.1 Clostridium neuense | reverse complement strand
CTCTGTTTTTACCAAAGTCCTTCCTGTAAAACAATTACCTAATGCACATTCTACTTGAGTATCTGTAAATTCACTTTTTGGTATTTCTACTTCAGTAGTTCCGCCTATCGCATTTCTTAATTTAAATTGAATTGAATTACCTAAATCTTTTGTACTTTTTACAAAACCAAAGATAGAATCTGGAATTTTATTTAAGTACGTTTTTATTAAATTTGAACCTATATATTCTGATGAATAGTTATTAAACCTTTCTTGTAATGCACTCATTCCTTCTTCTGCATTACTACCCTTCTTAAACATTTCTTCGTCTTCAAGCATTTTCTCACTTTCTGGCATTTCGGCACTACTTTCAAAATCTCCATACTTCATACCTGCAAATATTCCTACCAGCATTGTGCCTATACCTGCCCAATCCATCATTTCAGTAGTATCGTTTGTTAACAACATATCAGCTTCCGAATAAATGTATTCTCTTTTCCCTGACTGACTTCTTGTCTTCTTTGTTTTAGTTATCATGCCGTCCAAATTATCGTGTGAATACATTTGTGGTGGTTTTCCAGTTAGTAACTTAAATACTTCATCTACTTCCCATTTATGAGAATCTAAATAATCTTTCACACCATTCGGGTCATATAAATATATTATTGCTAACTGCTCCGGAGATAATTTTAGTTTTTCATTTGCAT
>NZ_JBJIAA010000048.1:0-701 GCF_045310695.1 Clostridium neuense | reverse complement strand
CTATTCAAAAGAATTGCTGGTTCATTATCTTTTCTCTGTTTAATTTTCAAAGTTCAATGTGCTGCATAAGACAGCTTATTTATAATATCATTTTTAATTTGCTCTGTCAACATTTTTTTTAATGTTTTTTTAGAACTCATTAATTGCTTTCGTCTTGCGACGACGTTTAATATAATAACATATTATTAAAAGAATAATATGAAATTATAGTCCATCTACTTTAATTATTCTAGCAATGCTCCTATTACTTTCGTTTTTCTCTATATTCCTTATATAGATACTCTAGGACTAGTTTATTTTAGTATTTCATTTTTGAAGCAACTATCATTTTAAATCTTTCTATCCCCTTTCTCATACATATAGAAAATATATACCTTAGAAAGCTCTACAACATTAATAACATTATACTTTCATCACGTTAAAGATCAATTTTATCTGTGAAACCAATCAATCATATGCCCTCATTATTTACAAGTATAGAAATATATAATTTATCTTTTCTTAGTCTACCATATAATTGTATTAATACCCTACCTTCCCCGTATTCTTTTCATATGTTTATACTGTCTATTTATTTGATTATTACTCCAAACACAAAAAATCTCAAGCAAATTTTGCTTGAGATTTTGGTGGCCAGACCAGGAATCGAACCAGGGACACGAGGATTTTCAGTCCTCTGCTCTACCGACTGAGCTATCTGG
>NZ_JBJIAA010000047.1:0-727 GCF_045310695.1 Clostridium neuense | reverse complement strand
CAGCTGGGAGAGCACCTGCCTTGCACGCAGGGGGTCAAGAGTTCGAATCTCTTATTCTCCACCAAAAAACAGTGATTATTTAAATCACTGTTTTTTTTATATAATTAATTAAAAGATAAAGCATGTTTTGGAAACAACCTTAGTATTTGATTTTACTTACAGAGAAAAAATTATGAGAGTGAATGTTAGTAGCTTTAAGTAATATTGTTACATAATTTTAAAACACCTATTAGGAGTGTAAGGTATACTCAAAAGTTTTACTGATCAGATGGTTGGTGATGACCAAAACCGAAAAAAAATGTTTAAGGGTAATTTTATTGTTCTATAGGTATATGTAAAAAATTGTTGAAAAATATAAAGAAATTTTAGAATACAAAACTTAAAAAAATGGCTGAAAATGTTTTGATATAGCATTAAACTTAAGATTCACTGCATAAACTATTCCATGAGTATCATTGTAAAAAAAACAATGAAAAACTAAGAAAAATGTAGATATTAAGTTTTAATCTTAATTATTAGGGCGTAAGTATAAAAATGATTTGTACAAACGTGTTATTATATTACATGTTGTCGCGAGATGACGGTGATTAATAAGTTCTGAAAAACCTTAAAAAAAAGTGTTGACAGAGCGAATTGAAAATGATATTATATAAAAGCTGTCTCGTGCAGCACATTGAACTTTGAAAATTAAACAGAGAAAAGATAATGAACCAGCAATTCTTTTGAA
>NZ_JBJIAA010000046.1:0-915 GCF_045310695.1 Clostridium neuense | reverse complement strand
AATTCCTTTATATCATCCATTGTAATTCCGTATCCAAATAAATGAAGAAGGGAATATTCAAGCATTGAACCATGTCCAGCTGATAATACAAATCTATCTCTGTTATCCCACTTTGGGTCTTTTCCATTGTGTTTCATCTTTGTCCATAAAGTATATGCCATAGAAGCACATCCAAGAGGTAAACCTGGATGTCCTGATTTAGCTTTTTCTATAGCTTCTGCAGAAATTACTCTTATCGCTTTTATAGCTAAAGCATCTAATTCTTTACTCATTTACAGCACCTCACAAATTTTATTTTCCAAAAGTATTTGCCCAGTCTTTTTTGAATTTTTCAATTCCTTGTTCTGTTAATGGGTGGTTAACCATTTGCTTTATGACTTTAAATGGTATTGTTGCAATGTCTGCACCAGCTTTAGCTGCATCTATAACGTGAAGAGGTCCTCTTATGCTTGCAGCAATTATTTCTGTTTCTGTTCCATATATATCAAATATTTCAGCAATGTCACGTACAAGTGTCATTCCTTCAGTTCCAATATCATCTAATCTTCCAAGGAATGGACTTACATAAGTTGCACCTGCATTAGCTGCTAAAAGTGCCTGCCCTGCAGAAAATATTAAAGTTACGTTTGTTTTTATTCCTTCTTTTGAAAGAACTTTAACGGCTTTAAGTCCTGCCTCAGTCATAGGTATTTTAACAACCATGTTAGGATGGATGGCAGCTATTTCTCTTCCTTCTTCTATCATCTTTTTTGCATCTTCACTGTTTTCAGTGTTAACTTCTCCACTGATTGGTCCATCTACTATTTCTGCTATTTCAGCAACAGTCTTCTTAAAATCTCTTCCTTCTTTTGCAATTAATGATGGGTTGGTTGTAACACCACAAATTACGCCCATATCATTAGCTTCTTTGATTTC
>NZ_JBJIAA010000044.1:0-1162 GCF_045310695.1 Clostridium neuense | reverse complement strand
GGAATCAATTCATCTATTGGGTCACAATGGAAATATAGAATAGATGCTGTTGATGAGCAAATTCAAGCAATGGCTAACAACATGACTGATGCTGAAAGGAAAAGTACTTACTTGAATGTAAAATTAATATATTAGGAGGTTATGTATGCAATTTAAGGTATTTAATGATTTTGTATTGAAAGAAAAAGTATTAAAGGATGTTCTCGATGAATATGAAGGGAAGTTACCAGAACAATTAATAACTGCTTGGAAAGATTATGGATTTGGAACAATTCTCAGTGGATATATTAAAATAATTAATCCCAAAATGTTTGAGGATATATTAAAAGAAACATATTTTAGAAGTATAGAATCAATACCGATAATGGTTACTGGTTTTGGAGATATAATTACTTGGGAGAAAAATAAATACGTAGGGGTTGTAAAATATAGAAAAGGTAAGGCTAATATAGTTTCAGCAAGTTTCAAATATTTCTTTCAAAACTTGTTAGAAGAATGTTTTTTGGATGAAGATTTAGAATGGAAACCATACTTGGAGGCCATAAATGATTATGGTAAATTAGACTATGAAGAATGTTTTGGATATGTACCATTATTAGGTCTAGGTGGTAGCGAAAAGGTAGAAAATTTAAAGAAAGTAAAAATCAGAGAACATATCGAGATAATTACACAATTGGTTGGGAAAATAGAATAATTGAAAATTAGAATTACGGAAAATATATTTAGGATATGATAACATAGAGAATCGTCATTTTTGTGACGGTTCTTTTCTGTTTGAGCTTAAAACAGGGGGTTCAAAGGGGGTCGAATCTTGACGCAAATCGTATTTCAACGCGTATTAATATCATCTTACGGTCACAACACACGTGGAGACTGTTGTGTTGATACACAAGAAATAGCTTGGTATCAAAGACTTTGGGGCATATGCCCTTTTTTTTATGTGTGTTTTATGTTCCAATAGAATATGTTAGTCAATGGATTTTGAAGCGTGGGAGATTTTCAGCTCAATGGGATTTTGAGGAAAGCCAAGAAAAAGTGCGTTATATCAAGACATTACTGGCACAACAACAAGATGATTTTACCTAAAAATCTGCAGATGAAAAAGAAAAACAAAAAAAAGCACAAGATGCCAAATTAAAAAGTGTATTAGACAAGTATTCGT
>NZ_JBJIAA010000043.1:0-1202 GCF_045310695.1 Clostridium neuense | reverse complement strand
TTGGCTGGAACTCTTGGACTTGGAAAGCTAATAGTTTTATACGATTCAAACAACATCTCAATTGAAGGAAATACAGACATTGCCTTCAGAGAAGATGTTGCTAAAAGATATGAAGCTTATGGCTGGCAAGTAATTAAAGTTGACGACGGAAATGACACCGATAAAGTAAGTGCTGCTATAGATGAAGCAAAAAAGGAAACTTCAAAACCAAGCTTAATTGTTGTTAAAAACATAATTGGTTTTGGCTGCAAATCAAAACAAGGGACAGCAGGAGTTCACGGTTCCCCACTTGGAGAAGAAAGCATAAAAATTATGAAAGAAGAATTCGGATGGTCAAGTGAACCTTTCTATGTTCCAAAAGAAGTATACGACAATGTAAATCAGTATATTGAAAATGGCATAAAGGAAGAACAAGCCTGGAAAGAATTATTTGAAGGCTACAAGAAAGAATATCCAAGTGAAGCTAAGGAATACGAACTTTGGTTCAGCGGAAAAGTAGATGAAGAAGCACTAAACAGCAGTGAATTCTGGGGCTTTGATAAGAAAATGGCAACAAGAATTTCTTCATATACAGTAATAAACAGGTTAAAGGATATAGTTCCAAACTTAATAGGAGGCTCTGCAGATCTTGCACCTTCAAACAAAACTTATATGAATGGAAGAGGAGATTTCTCTAAGGAAGACAGAAGCGGATCTAACCTTCACTTTGGAGTTAGAGAACATGCTATGGCAGCTATTTCAAATGGTATTGCTGTACATGGTGGACTTAAACCTTTCTGCTCAACTTTCTTCGTATTTAGCGATTACATGAAGGGAGCTATGAGAATATCTGCACTTGCTGGAATACCGGTAACGTATGTTCTCACTCACGACAGTATAGGTGTTGGAGAAGATGGACCTACTCATGAACCAATAGAGCAGCTTGCAGCACTTAGAAGTATTCCACACATGATAGTGTTCAGGCCAGCAGACTCAAAAGAAACAGCAGCCGCTTGGTATTATGCAGTAACTTCAAAGAAAAATCCAACTTCTCTTGTTCTTACAAGACAGGACCTTCCTTTGTACGAAGAAACAGGAAAAGCTGCACTAAAAGGAGCTTATATATTAAAGGATTCAGAGAAAAAAGTTCCAGATATAATCTTAATGGCATCAGGTTCAGAAGTAGAACTTATATACAAAGCTCATGAAGTATTAAAGAAAAA
>NZ_JBJIAA010000042.1:0-1262 GCF_045310695.1 Clostridium neuense | reverse complement strand
TGATGCTAGTATAATATTGTAGACACGAAAGACCGAACACATTAAAATATAGATAAGATAAGGATGTGTTTATATGTTAATAGAAAAAAAGCAATATACAGATGAATTCAAAAATACAATAGTAGAACTATATAATTCTGGAAAAACAATTACAGAATTAAGCAGCGAATATGCCGTTGCAAAATCAACAATAAATGGCTGGGTTAAAAAAAAGAAACCTATAATTATAGATGACAATACAACTGTTACACCAGCAGAGTATAACAATTTATTAAAAAAGATGTCTCAACTAGAAGAAGAGAATGAAATATTAAAAAAAGCTATGGGCATATTTGCAAGAAAATAGTTACTACAATATTTGAATTCATAACTAACAATAAAAAACATCATAATGTTAAATTAATGTGTAAGGTTCTTAAAGTGTCTAGGAGTTCTTACTACAAGTACCTGCTTAAGCAACCAAGTAAGAGAACGTTAGAAAATCAAAATATTAAAAAGCATATTATTGATATTCACAAGGAAAGTAAAAATCGCTATGGAGCAATAAAAATAAATAAGTGTTTAAAATTAAGTGGAATTAATATTAGTGTAAAAAGAACTCAGCGTCTAATGAAATCATTAGGCATAAAATCTATAATAACTAAGAAATATAGACCGTTCTCAAACAAGCAAAAAGTTCAAGAAAAGACAAATATATTAAAAAGAGATTTTACTACTACTTCTATAAATCAGAAGTGGGTAACAGATATAACCTATATCCACACCATCAAAGATGGGTGGTGTTACTTAGCCTCAGTTATGGATTTATATAGCAGAAAAATAATAGGCTATTCTATGTCAAAGTTTATTGATACTACTCTCGCTTTACAAGCAGTAAAAAATGCTATAAAACTTCAGAAGCCAGCAAAACCATTAATCCTACATAGTGATTTAGGATGTCAATATACGAGTTCTACATTTGAAGAATTTATACTTAATACTAAGATTATAACTCATTCCTTTAGTGGTAAAGGTTGTCCTTACGATAATGCTTGTATTGAGTCATTTCATGCCTCTTTAAAAAAGGAAGAAGTTAATTTAGCACATTATTTTGATTATAAAACTGCACGTTTGGCAATATTCGAGTACATAGAGGCTTGGTATAATACAAGAAGAATACATGGAAGTATTGGATATATAACTCCTCAACAATGTGAGGAGTTATCAAAAAAAATTGCATAAAAAGTTCGACCTTTTGTGTCTAAAATATTGACATTGATCCA
>NZ_JBJIAA010000041.1:0-1414 GCF_045310695.1 Clostridium neuense | reverse complement strand
AACTATAATTAGCTTCCGCGTAACGAACAAAAATGAGTAGTAATAAGTGGATGGACAAAATTTTTAACAAAGGAGTTTCTATTATGATTAGTATTGGTATAGACGTTTCAAAAGGCAAAAGTACAGTTTGTATTAGTAAATTACACCGTGAAATTTTGAATAAACCTTTTGAAGTTAAGCACACGTTAGAAGAACTAAAAAAGTTAGCTGACAAAATCATAAGTTTTGATGAAGAAAGCAAAGTGATTCTGGAAGCAACAGGACATTATCATATTCCTGTAGTATCGTATCTACAAGAAAGAGGGATTTTTGTTTGTGTTGTTAATCCTATGCTTATGAAAAAGTACGCGAGTATATCTATTAGAAAAGGTAAAACAGATAAGTTAGACTCAAAAACAATATCAAAATTTGGCTTAGATAATTGGTATGAACTAAGCAATTATAAAGTAGAAGAAGATATATATTATGAACTTAAAACCCTTTCAAGACAATATTTTCAGTTTATGTCCTTAAGAATAAAACTTAAAGTAATGCTTTCAAATCTTTTAGACGAAACAATGCCAGGCATTGCAGGGCTACTAGCTTCAAATTCAATTAGCTTTGCAAAAGATAAGTTATCAGACTTTGTTCAAAAATACTGGCATTATGACAATATTATTAAATTAAGCGAAAATAAATTTACTGAAAGCTATAAAAAATGGGCAAAAAAAGAAGGATACCAATTTAGTGAAAATAAAGCTCATGAAATATATATTCTCGCTAAAAATAGTATCACAACTATGTCTTCTAAGATGCCATCCACAAAAATAATCATCTCGGAAACTATAAAGGGCATCCGTTCGACCGGAATATCCTTAAATCTAATATTATCACGAATGAAGGAACTTGCCAAGTTATTACCTGAATATGATGTTGTTTTTAATATGAATGGTGTAGGAGAAAGATTAGCACCAAGAATTATTGCGGAAGTAGGTGATATAAGAAAATATTACAGTGCAAAAGCTCTTGTAGCTTATTCAGGAATAGATGCTCCACCTTATCAATCGGGAAATTTTAATGGAAACAAACGAAAAATATCAAAACGAGGATCTCGATATCTGAGAAAAACAGGTTATGAAATAATGAAAAGCATAAAATGCAGAGTTCCTACTAAAGATCCCGCAGTGTACGACTATATAATAAAAAAAGAATCAGAAGGTAAGGCAAAGAAACAAGCTAAAATAGCAGGACTAAATAAATTTTTAAGAATATATTATGCTAGGGTTTCAGAAGTTTTAAAAAACTAAAAAACATAAAAATAGGGTACTTTAAAAATCTTCTGTAAGAAGGTTTTATTAAAGTTACCCTATTTTCTTAAAAAATTTCTCTGAAATTTTTTAAGAAAAACACTTGACTTTACTTAGCAGGTTTGAGC
>NZ_JBJIAA010000040.1:0-1535 GCF_045310695.1 Clostridium neuense | reverse complement strand
TTAAATATATTTTTATATGTTATATTTAAAGCAAAAAGGAGCTTCTTCTGATGGTAAAAAAACATGAGAGAATTATGTTAGTCTTTAAAGAAATACAAACAGAGGAAACTAAAAAAATTGGCCAATTAAAAAAGCAAGCATTTACAAGAAATAGAAAACTAAACTTTGAGGATTTAATGAAGTATATCATATGTAGGAAAGGACTAACTACAGCTATGGAAATTGATAATTATTATAAAAATATAGGTAAAAAAGAAGATGCTGTTACAAAGCAGGCATTCTGCAAACAAAGATTAAACTTAAATCCAGAAGTATTTGTTCATTTAAATAAGCGTCATGTTAAGCGTGTATATGACGATCCTAATTACAAATTGTATAAAGGTTATATAATAACTGCTATTGATGGTACTGTACTAGAAATACCGAACACAGAAGAACTGAGGCAAACCTATGGATATTTAAACCCAAATAAAGATGATGTAAGAAAAATGGCTCGTGCTAGAGCATCTGGTATTTATGACATTGAAAATAATATAATGATTGATGCAATTATTGAGAAATACAGAACCTCTGAAAGAGTTTTAGCAGGATCTAATATTTATAATGCATTAGAAACATTGGGAGACGATAGAAAAATTATTACTATTTTTGATAGAGGATATTTTTCTACAGAGATGTTAATGTTTTTATTAGAGTGTCCTATTAAATTTCTATTTAGGCTTCAAGGAAATACCTTTAATAAAGAAAAAAATTCAATGCAAAGTGATGATGAAATTGTTGGATTCAAAACAAACGGTAATAGGCTAGCATATATATCAGATAAATATCTTAAGCAAAAGGCTTCTATGCTTAAAGAGGTTCCATTAAGAATGGTTAAAATTAAGCTAAATACAGGTGAATACGAATATTTGGTTACAAATATTCTAAAAGAGGAATTTAATACTGAAGAAATAGGTGTTTTGTATTCAAAACGTTGGGGTATTGAAACAGCTTATGACTTAATTAAAAATAAACTTCATATTGAAAATATTTCAGGCAAAAAACCAATAATAGTTGAACAGGATTTTTATGCTCAAATATTGTTATTTAACTTGATTCAGGATTTAAAAAATGATGCTAACTATATTGTAGATGAGAATAAAAATAAACAAGGGAAATTAAAATATTGCTATAAGGTCAATATGAATATATTGGTCGGCAAATTTAGAGAATATATAATTAAAATGGTTATAGAAGAGGACGCGGCAAAACAAGAAGCTCTGCAGATGGATATGATGAATGAGATTACAAAAAATTTAGTTCCAATTAGACCTGGAAGAAGTAATCCACATATAAAATATAAAGGTAGAAATAGGTATATGCAAAACAACAAACCTAATAGCTAAAAAAGTAAGAAAACTAGTGTGTAAAAATAATCCATTTAGTCCAAATAACTAAATGGATTATTTGTGCTGAGATTTTTTAGCAAAGTAATTTTTAAATCAAATTTTATATCACTTCAATTTATTGTAAGGTTTCTTAAGTTGATGACATTG
>NZ_JBJIAA010000039.1:0-2078 GCF_045310695.1 Clostridium neuense | reverse complement strand
AGCATTTAGAGGTTTAGCTAGTGCAGATAGAATAAATGAGGCATTAGAAAATTTTGAAGAAGAGCCTGTGTTTAGTAGTGTAAATAATACTAAGGTGGCAGGTGACAGAAGGCTGTAACATTTCAGATGTTATTACTGCATATCCAGTTTATGCTGATACATTAAAGTAAAATTACAAGAAAGTAGAGATGAAAATGAAAAAAATAAATTTTGATAATATTATATTAATAAATGAAATCAATAAAATTAATACTCAATATGTCAAATGTATTAGTGAGCATAATTCTTCAGACTCACAAAATTATAAGTGTTTAAATTTTAAAGCAACATATGATAGATATAACTTTGCAATTAGGTTGTTTATACAAGAAAATGATAATAATCTAACAATAGAATTATTATGTGAGAATATTTGTAGAAATATAGATGTAAGTGATGATGCTATGGAATTTATAATTAATGAAATAGCTATAATAGCTAAATTAGTGAAATGTAAGCTAGAGGAATATATTAATACAGAAGCAATAAATAAATCAATAGAGATAGACAGTATGATTATAGATGATAATATTGAAATTAAAAAGTTTGATTTAGAAGAAATTAAAAATAAAATTCAAAATTTATATAATACCTTAAAACCTGATAAAGCAGAATATAGCAATTATACTAATAAGCTATATTTATTTACTAAAAGAGGGTATTATATAGCAAAAGTATTGGCTGAGCTAAATATTGCAAGTTTTAGAAGAACAAGAAGTGGATATGAAATTAAATTTTTAGAAGAAGAATCAAGATATACAAATAGTTTTAATGATAAATTTGCAAGAGAATTATCGAGCATTGGTATTCCATCAATATCAGTAACAAATGAGTATCTAGATTATTCATGGTAATATATAATAAAAATTGTTATGGATTTAGTAATAATTTGACTACAAAACTTATAAGTATTTAACTGCATAAAAATATACATTTTCAGATTATTTAAAAACCAATGAAAGTAGTAAATAAACTTACTTAATAATAATAATTATGCAGTGAGCCATAACTAAAAGAAAAATAAACTAATAAAATGCCCAGTAGATGCTAACATAGTGTCTATTGGGTATTTTTCTGTAGTGTCAAAACGAATATATCATAAGTAAATGCGGTTTTAGCTCTAATCATTAATTAATAATGCTTAGCACTACTTTTATTTAGAAACATGATATACTTATATAAAAAAAGAAAGAGAGAAAAAATATGAAACAGTTTTTTAAAGCAATAGAAGAAAATATAAGAAAATCAGGATATTCTGGAGAAGTTAGTGGCGAAAAAATATATGATGAAATAAGCAATGAGGCAGAGGAACAAGAAGAGGGAAGTTACTTATTCCTGAAGAAGCAAAATGACGACATTATGTTTGAATACAGAGTGGATATTTTAGAGGACAATATCAATTTGGCGACACTTACGATACATACACCAGAGAAAAAGTACTTTATTGATTTTGATGTAGAATATAAAGTCAAGTAATACTATTTAGATTGATAGAAAAGTATGGTACTCTATAAATAGAGGCATTTGACGCCTCCAGAGAAGATATACCTATTTGGTGTATCTTTGTTTTATTTTTAAGAGAAAAGCCGCCGTTTTTATGGTAGGCTTTTTTATGTGCGCCAAGCATGTACTGGGCAAGGTTGCATAACAAATCAAAGTCCTAAACTATCCGGAAGTCTATGGTGTAAATGTGGCAGATATTCAGAGATAATGGAGATGAGTTAAGGAAAACTATCAAAGAGGGCAAATATAGCCCAAGTCCAGTCCGAAGGGTAGAAATACCAAAAGATAATGGAAAAATGAGAAAGCTAGGGATACCAACAGCAGTTGATAGAGTAGTCCAACAAGCGACAATGCAAATATTATCACCAATAAATGAAGGAGAATCCTAAAATAAAGAGGAATCTCCTTTTTCTATTTTGTTTACGATTATGATATAGAATAATTAAGCTTATACTTATGATATTAAGCAGATGATGAAACTTATAAAGATGATTAAAATCAAAGCAAAAGTTAAATAATAAGTTGAATTACACTTA
>NZ_JBJIAA010000038.1:1473-2842 GCF_045310695.1 Clostridium neuense | reverse complement strand
CTGAATTCATAGGTATACAGGGGCACACCCGGGGAACTGAAACATCTAAGTACCCGGAGGAAGAGAAAGAAAAATCGATTTTCTTAGTAGCGGCGAGCGAAAAGGAAAGAGCCCAAACCGGAAACTTGTTTCCGGGGTTGCGGATAGATCACAAAGCCTAATATCTTAACCGAATATTCCTGGAAAGCTAAACCATAGAAGGTAACAGTCCTGTAGGTTAAAAGAAAAAAAGGCCGATCTACTCCAGAGTACCACGAGACACGTGAAACCTTGTGGGAAGCTGGGAGGACCACCTCCCAAGGCTAAATACTAACTGGTGACCGATAGTGAAGCAGTACCGTGAGGGAAAGGTGAAAAGAACCCCGGAAGGGGAGTGAAATAGAACCTGAAACCGTGTGTCTACAACCGGTCAAAACACATTAAAGTGTGATGACGTGCTTTTTGTAGAACGAGCCAGCGAGTTACGGTATGCAGCAAGGTTAAGCACTTAAGGTGCGGAGCCGAAGGGAAACCGAGTCTGAATAGGGCGACTAGTTGCATGCTGTAGACCCGAAACCGGGTGACCTATCCATGGACAGGGTGAAGCGGAAGTAAAATTCCGTGGAGGCCCGAACCACAATGGTGTTGAAAAACCATGGGATGAGCTGTGGATAGGGGAGAAATTCCAATCGAACTCGGATATAGCTGGTTCTCCTCGAAATAGCTTTAGGGCTAGCGTTGCATATGAATACTGGAGGTAGAGCACTGAATGAGGTAGGGGCTGACAACAGTTACTGAACTCTATCAAACTCCGAATGCCAGATATTATTAGTGCAGCAGTCAGACTGCGAATGATAAGATCCGTAGTCAAAAGGGAAACAGCCCAGACCACCAGCTAAGGTCCCCAAGTATAGATTAAGTGGAAAAGGATGTGGGATTTCTAAGACAACTAGGATGTTGGCTCAGAAGCAGCCATACATTAAAAGAGTGCGTAATAGCTCACTAGTCAAGAGATCCTGCGCCGAAAATGTCCGGGGCTAAAATCTAACACCGAAGCTGTGGACTCGTACTACGTACGAGTGGTAGAGGAGCATCCTGTGTGGGCAGAAGTCATACCGAAAGGAGTGGTGGACTGCACAGGAGAGAGTATGCTGGCATAAGTAGCGAGAACTAAGTGAGAATCTTAGTGGTCGAAAATCTAAGGTTTCCTGAGGAAGGTTCGTCCGCTCAGGGTAAGTCGGGATCTAAGCCGAGGCCGAAAGGCGTAGGCGATGTACAATCGGTTGATATTCCGATACCACCAAATAACGTTATCAGAAATGGGATGACGCAGAAGGATAGGATGTGCACACTATTGGATGTGTGTCTAAGCACTGAGGATGAATAAGCA
>NZ_JBJIAA010000038.1:0-1377 GCF_045310695.1 Clostridium neuense | reverse complement strand
AATCTGGGGTGTTACGGGGAAGGAAATTTATTTCCGAAGTATCTGATTTCATGCTGCCAAGAAAAGTCTCTATCGAGGAATTTGGTGCCCGTACCGCAAACCGACACAGGTAGATGAGGAGAGAATCCTAAGACCATCGGAAGAATTGCTGTTAAGGAACTCGGCAAATTGACCCCGTAACTTCGGGATAAGGGGTGCCTGCGAGAGCAGGCCGCAGAGAATAGGCCCAAGCAACTGTTTATCAAAAACACAGGTTTCTGCTAAAGCGAAAGCTGAAGTATAGGAGCTGACGCCTGCCCGGTGCTGGAAGGTTAAGGGGATTGCTTAGCGCAAGCGAAGGCATGAACTTAAGCCCCAGTAAACGGCGGCCGTAACTATAACGGTCCTAAGGTAGCGAAATTCCTTGTCGGGTAAGTTCCGACCCGCACGAATGGCGTAATGATTTGGGCACTGTCTCAACAGCAAATCCGGCGAAATTGTAGTGCAAGTGAAGATGCTTGCTACCCGCGATTGGACGGAAAGACCCCGTAGAGCTTTACTGTAGTTTAGCATTGAGTTTCGGTATTGTCTGTACAGAATAGGTGGGAGGCTAGGAAATAATCTCGTCAGGGACTATTGAGCCATCTTTGGGATACCACCCTGACAGTATTGAGATTCTAACCGGAGGCCATGAAACTGGCCACGGGACATAGCTAGATGGGCAGTTTGACTGGGGCGGTCGCCTCCTAAAAAGTAACGGAGGCGCCCAAAGGTTCCCTCAGCGCGGTTGGAAACCGCGCGAAGAGTGCAAAGGCAGAAGGGAGCCTGACTGCGACACATACAGGTGGAGCAGGGACGAAAGTCGGGCTTAGTGATCCGGTGATTCCTCGTGGGAGGGTCATCGCTCAACGGATAAAAGCTACCTCGGGGATAACAGGCTGATCTCCCCCAAGAGTCCACATCGACGGGGAGGTTTGGCACCTCGATGTCGGCTCGTCGCATCCTGGGGCTGAAGTAGGTCCCAAGGGTTGGGCTGTTCGCCCATTAAAGCGGCACGCGAGCTGGGTTCAGAACGTCGTGAGACAGTTCGGTCCCTATCCGTCGCGGGCGAAGGAAATTTGAGAGGAGCTGTCCTTAGTACGAGAGGACCGGGATGGACTGACCTCTGGTGTACCAGTTGCCGCGCCAGCGGCATGGCTGGGTAGCTATGTCGGGAAGGGATAAACGCTGAAGGCATCTAAGCGTGAAGCCCACCTCAAGATAAGATTTCCCATAACACAAGTTAGTAAGACCCCTGAAAGAACATCAGGTTGATAGGTTAGAGGTGTAAGGATGGTAACATTTTTAGCTGACTAATACTAATAGGTCGAGGGCTTGACCAATTTAAAATAACTATTT
>NZ_JBJIAA010000037.1:0-3189 GCF_045310695.1 Clostridium neuense | reverse complement strand
GGTTTTTACATACATTTAGTTATTGATGGACAATATGAAGATTGCGTATTAACTCAACTACAAGTAATGCCGTTTTTATTCTATTAGACAAGTTGGAACTTATATTACTTTTGATTTTAATATTAGGTTTTTACAATCATTATAACCTAAATTTCCATAGAAATTATTATGCTTTTCATCATTCACTGATTGCATTTGTATTAAAAATGCACCAAGTTCTTTCACTCTTTTTTCTAATTCTTGCATAAAAGATGTACCAATGCCTTTTCTTTGATACTTATGTGATATTACTATTTCTATCAAATCGTAGGCTTTTCCATCATCATACTGTTCAAAATATCCCATGGCAAATCCAACTATTGAATTATCATCACAAAGAATAAGACCATATGAGTCTTCCCTTGTTACTACTTGATGAATTCTTTTATACACTGTTTCTTCTGTCCATTCAGAATCCTCTTGCTCATTATAATATTCAATATATAAAGGAATGACTTTTTCAATATCTGTTATTTTAAGCACACTATACTCCATGTCTACCTCCATAAATTCATATTTATCTACTAATTTTATAAACAATTTTACTTTGCCATATTCTTATATTGTCTATATATATTATAAACTATTGTGTAGGCTTTTCCAATATAATGAAACAAATAAGAGTTAAGAAAAATATATTATATCATTGTAGTTAAACTGTTTATCAGTAATACCTATTCTCTGTGCAGGAGTTAGTACATCACCGTTGCCACTCTTGAAAGCCCAACAGAAATTATAGAATGTCCTTAATATAGTTATAGCGTATTGGGCGTACTTTGGATTATAGTTAGAGTAGATATAACTCTTTCCTTCGCCTCTTGCAGTAACAAGTGGTCTTTCAAGTATTGATATGCTCCTTCTTATCTGATTGAAGAAAGCGTTAATTGAGTGGCTGTTTACTCTTGCCAAGTAGTCGGCTACTTCGCTTGTAGATTTATCTGACAAATCAGTTATACAGTCCACATATCGTACACCTTCATCAATGGATGGTAAGGGGTGTTCTATGGGTTTTTTGCCCCATTTAGGATAACGCTCTCCATCTTTAACTACATAGTCATAAAGGCTGTGATAGTCTAATACTTCTGCTATAATTTGCTTTTGTATTTCAAAGGAGGATAATCCTTTCTTTCCATTATCTTTAACCCATTTTTTAAGTTCTCTCATAGCCTCTGTAAATAAGTTATAAGCCTCTTTCTTGCTTAAATTACGGTCTAACTTACAAAGAAAGTAGTGAGAGTTTTTATCCTTTATAGACTGCGTAAAAACCCTCATAATAGCGTCTATGAGAGAACTATCTTCGTCAGAGATAAAGTTCCACTTATTGCAGTTTATCATTTCTTTAATAAGCCAATAGTGTGCTACAGAGGTGTATTTTGAATTAGTGTGCATACCTTCTATGTAGTCTTTTCTTCTATTAAACTCGGAGAGCCTTAATTCATACTCTGATTTAGTTTCATCATCATTAGGGGTAGGAGGCTGTGGAGCATACGGAAATCTCAATCTTTCATTCTTCCTTGCAAAACCGTATAGGTGGTCATCATGGTACTTAATTGTATCAGCCTCAATCTGCTCCTGTGTAATGTTGAAGTCATACGCTATATCTGCTCTAAATACATACCTTGAATACAGTTCGCTACTGGCTACAAGAAAGGTCTGAAATTTAGTGTCCTCTATGTCATAGTGAAGTCCACCTTTGCCTTTTTTCCTAACATTGTTAAGGTAATATATCATCTTGTCTGTATTGAGCCATATCTTATCAAACTCCATGCTCTTAAAGGCTTTGGTTTCGTATCTTTCAAGAAATTCAAGGCACTTCCTATATAACCACTCTAATTTGTGGTAATAAGTTTTAGGGCTTATATCAAGTATCTCACAAGTACGCTTAACAGGGGTTCTGCTTACGAGCAGTTCTGTAAATAAAGGCAGTATATCATTCTTATTTTGATTATAACTAAAGTTTTCTCTTATTGTAGGCAAGACATTAGTTATCTT
This sequence comes from Clostridium neuense, assembly GCF_045310695.1. NCBI lineage: Bacteria > Bacillati > Bacillota > Clostridia > Eubacteriales > Clostridiaceae > Clostridium > Clostridium neuense. Next base: position 1,158 of record NZ_JBJIAA010000037.1, on the reverse strand, counting down.
CTTACAAGTCTTACATTGATACTTTTGTGAGTTGCCTGTGCTTTTTCCTCTGCTGTAAAAGGCTTTTTTATTATCAAAAGGGTTTTTATAAAAGTCTAAACAGCCATCTTTATGAAAGATATATCTTTCTTCTTTATCAACTACGGTATTTATAGTAATGAGCCTTTTAATTTCTTCTGCGATAGACCAGTTTGATACGCTTTCAGTTATACAGTTCATGCTAATGCCTTCTGTATCTTTAACAACATCTTCATTACAGGCAAGACCTCTACTTACTCCACTACGGACACCGACTATCTTATATCTTGATGGCTTACTCTTAACATTTTCAAACTTCTGCTGTGGCATACCAAACCATTTACAGAAAGGATTGTTGCAATAGTTCATTTGAATAGGGAAGGAGTTTGACTGCTCCACAAGATACGAGGGTAAAAAGATTAAATACCTGTATTTCTTTCCAAAGTCTATAGGGGATAGAGCCTTATAGTCTTTATCCATCTGCTCTAATTCCTTATCGGAATAAGGGCATATCGTTCTTACATCTAAAGAGGTTTCATTTGCTAATTCCTTTAGTTTAGGCAATTAAAAATCATCCTCCTCAATATAAGTAGTGTCATTTGAGGCTTCTTCATTATTATTTATACCAAATATAATTTCATTTATTTTCTTCTTGCTCCTACGATTTTTGAGCCATTCTACAAAATTACTATCTTTCAAAATATTCTGTAGGAACATATCTACGACTTCATCTTCCTCATATTCAGTGTATTTAGCATAGTATTCAACGATAAGTTTAGTTTTGTGAGAAATCTTGTAAGAAACATTCTCTTTATTAGTGTTTTTAGGCTTAATGAAATCCATAAGATACCTCCAAATAGAATATTTGTTCCTATTTATATTATACCCTAATTGAAGAAAAACAACCAGTTTTACAAGCATTTTTACATACATTTTTACACGTATTTTTGCAGTTGTAATAATTTTATTACATCGGTTTTTTGTTTTGCAAAAACCTGTGTAAAAATTAGTGCAGTTTTATAAGAAATTACCACTAAACCGTTGATTTGAGCCAAAATAAAAGAGTGCAAAAATCAATGTAATTTTGCACTCAAAAGTTATTGTATTTTTTGTTTTTGAACCTCTAAAGTAAACCCGTTA
>NZ_JBJIAA010000036.1:0-4912 GCF_045310695.1 Clostridium neuense | reverse complement strand
CTTCCTTCTTTTGCAATTAATGATGGGTTGGTTGTAACACCACAAATTACGCCCATATCATTAGCTTCTTTGATTTCATCTACATTAGCAGTATCTAAAAAAAACTTCATAATAATTCCCCCATAAAAATTATTTACTTCCTTGACCGTAATACGCATTTGGTCCATGTTTTCTCATATAATGTTTATCTAAAAGGTAACTGTTTACTCTCTCTGTATTTGGCTTTAAAGTCATTGTGTTATAAGCAAGCTGTGCAACTTTATCTAGAACAACAGCATTGTATACAGCATTTGCAGGAGATTTTCCCCATGCAAATGGTCCATGGTTCTTAACCAATATCGCAGGTATATCGAGAGGCTTTATATTCCTTTGTTTTAAAGTTTCTACTATAACATTGCCTGTTTCCTTCTCATATTCTCCATGTACTTCAGCCTCTGTAAGCTCTCTAGCACATGGAATATCTCCATAAAAGTAGTCTGCATGTGTAGTTCCAAAAGCAGGTATATCTATACCAGCCTGTGCAAAAGTAGTTGCCCAATCTGAATGAGTATGGACAACCCCTCCAATTTCAGGATATTCTTTGTAAAGTACAATATGAGTTGGTGTATCAGAAGAAGGTTTATAATGTCCTTCTACTACATTACCCTCTAAATCAACTACTACCATATCATCAGGTTTCATAGTATCATAATCAACACCACTTGGTTTAATTACAAAAAGTCCACTTTCCCTGTCGATACCACTTACATTACCCCAAGTATAAATTACAAGTCCCTTGTTTACTAATTCAATATTAGCATCGAATACTTCTTTTTTTAATGCTTCTAACATGTTATTAATTCCCCTCCTTGATTTTCTTAAAATAAATAATTTAAGGTTTGCAGTTTCACTAAAAATAAAATCAAAAGTATTTTTAAAGTCCGTAAATATTATTTTTTAGTGCAGGAATCTCTTACAATAAGCTCTGCATCGTAAACATATCTTGGTTTTTTAAGTTTACCTTCTACCATTCCTATTATATATTTAGCCGCTTGTATTCCCATTTGTTTTTTAGGATGAATAATGGAAGTAAGCTTTACCTCTGACGCAGTTGCAAGACTAGAATCATCAAATCCAACTATAGATATATCCTCTGGGACCTTAATTCCATCCTTTCGCAATATTTCTATACATTTTAATGCAACTTCATCGTTGTAGCAAAAAATAGCACTTGGTCGCGACTGCATTTTTAGAATACTTCTCAAAAATTCCTTAATGGACATCTCTTTAGTATCCGTCGTATACTCACCAATTATAGTTTCATCAATTTTAACTTCATTTTCTTCAAGAGCTTTTATATAGCCTTTTTTTCTTTTTTGACCTTGAATATCATCTTTTTTAAGAATTGCTGCTATATTTTTATGTCCAAGCTCTATTAAATATTTTGTAAGTCTATAACCACCCTGTTCATCATTCAACACAAGATAAGCAGGATTAAGTTCTTCATAATATGCGTTTATCATTATATATTTAATATTCTTTTTATCAAATTCCTGAAAATATTTTTTGTCTAAATTATTTATGGAGCTCTGAGCAGGCTCTATTATAACTCCAGAAATATCTTGATTTTCTATACTTTTGAGACAATTTATTTCATTTTCAATATCATTATTGCTATTAAAAAGAAGAAGATTATAACCCTTCTGTCTTAGCACTTCTTCCACACCCTCTGTTATTTTAGGAAATATATAATTAGAAATATATGTGGTAAGCAGTGCAATGTTTTTAGATGCCTTTTCTTCCTTTTCAAAATTATCAATACAGAACGTTCCCTTGCCTTTTTCCTTTACAATAAGTCCATGTTCAGATAACTTTGAAAGTGCCTGTCTGACAGTATGTCTACTCACATTAAAATAGCTTGCAATTTCATTTTCTGATGGTAGTTGGTCACCAATATTTATCTTTTTATTTTTAATAAGATCTATAAAATGATTTTCAATAATTTCATGTTTTGTTTCATTTTTTTTCATAAGTATCAGCATTATCTCCTTACTTTTAAAAGTGTATACATGTATAAGTACATTTTATACTCCATGACAATCAACTTCAAGTATTCAAGTACAACACTATAGTTAAAATAGCATGAATTTATATATTACTTATATTGAGCTGATACATAAAATCATAATACAACCTGTATATAATCCGGTTTATAATGTACGTACATCTTATTTTAATTATATACCTACCACTATTTTTTATCAATATATTTTCTAACAAAAGATTATGCTTTATTAGGAAACTAGCAAAATAATATTTTTATCCTAGTTTGAAAATATACTAGTATTGCCCATCACATGTACGTACATTAGTTTTCTAATATAATAGACATATTATAAGCTTACATCTATCCCCTAAAACTATAATAATAAACTTATATAGCAAATAAAAAAGGTAAAGTACTATGCTACCTACAGCCATAGTATACTTTACCTTTTATAAATATAATACTTCTTTTGGATTTTTATTGTATAATTTTATTTAGACGCAAGTTCAATTATTTTGCCTATTCCTTCTTCATCAAAAGCTTCTAATATTATATCAGCTTTAGACAAATCCTGATTACCAGAATTTAAATTTCTAAATCCAACACATTTCATTCCTGCTGCTTTAGCCCCTGTAACACCATTGTTGGAATCTTCTATAACAGTACAGTCAGAAGCTTTAGCCTTAAGCTTTTCCGCTGCTTTTAAGAATATATCGGGATTTGGCTTACCGTTTACTACATCTTCACCGCTAACTATATATTGAAAATAGTCTATAAGTTTAACTCTATTAAGAATTACTTCTATATTCTTCTTAGGAGATGATGATGCCATAACTATAGAAAATCCATTATTTTTAAGCGAAGACAGAAGTTGTTCTATTCCTCTTATTAAAGTTATTTTAGAACCAATCTTTGAAAGATATTCATATTTTCTATTTTTAGAAAGCTCCATAAGTTCTTCAACCGATTGCTTTAAATTGGCCTTATTCTTTACTTTAGTCCATATTATTCTTGAGCCATTCCCTACAAAACTAAACTGTTCTTCCAAGGTTATTTCTGCACCCAATTCTTTATATAATTTTTTATTTATCTCTCTATATATTGGCTCCGTATCTACAATTACTCCATCCATATCAAATATAATTACTTTATTCAAACAATTACCTCCAATTCATTTGTTTCAATTATTTCAACATTAATTATCCTCAGGCACTTCATATTCTAAACCATTTATTACTATTGAATTCTCCTTAGCAAGTTCCATTATAGAATTTATTTCTGTACCAATTTCACTATAAACAATTTTAACATCTGGTCTTAAAGGCATCTGTGAGTATACCTTAGTTACAACTGCTATATCACCATTGCTTAATCTTATCATTGTACCCTGCGGATATGGTATAACAACCTTAGAAAAGGCTTGAACAACCTTATAATCAAATTTAGTACCACCATTAGCCATTATGTACTCTAAAGCTTCATTCGGAGATAATGCTTTTCTATACACTCTTGTGGATGTCATAGCATCATATACATCTGCAACTGCTACTATTTTAGCAAGTATGCTTATTCTTTCCCCTTCTCTTCCCTCTGGATACCCTTGCCCTCCTATGCGCTCATGATGCTGAAGTGCAACTATTCTAGCTGGTACAGACACATCATAACTACCTTTTAAGTAATCATAACCGTTTTTAGGATGTTCTTGTACTATTTTTCTTTCCTCTTCTGTGAGTTCACCAGGTTTATTCAATATCTCATTTGGAAGAAAAACTTTACCTATGTCATGTAAAAGAGCACCTATACATAAATCGAAAAGCTCATACTTATGAAAATTCATTTTCATTCCTATTATAAGTGCTATAACAGCTACATTAACTGAATGCTGATATGTATAATCATCAAAACTTTTTAAATCAACTAATCCTATCATTACATTTTTTCTCGATAAGATTTCCTCTATAAGTTCCCTTGCAACATATTGCACCGATTGAAAATCCTTCTCACTTTTTTTATAAAGATTTTGTCCTTGATAATTATTTTGATTTTTATTATAATCTTCGAGGTTATAAAAAACATCTCTGACTTTTTTTATAGCTTTCTGCCTTATTTCAGGTTTAATAACATCTTCTATTACAGCATCACTATATTTATCATTAATGTAAATAGTATAGATGTTTAAATATTCTATTTTACTAATAGTTATATCTTTAAGTTCAGTGCCCTCTTTTAAAAGAACTCTTCCCTCACTATCATATATAGTCTTTGCTAAAATACTTCCTTCTTTTACGCTCTGTATAGGAACTAACCGCATAAATTCAACACCCCGTAATTCTTCTTAGATATTTTTATTATACTACATTGAATATAAAAAAGTATAGATATTATTGTTCTTAATGATTCCAAAATTTAGTGTCAGTATTTCTGTATACACATATTATGTTATTAGGAGGCGATAATGATGAGCAGAAAATGCAAACACATGGAAAACATCAGAAGAGTATTAAGAAGACTTAGAGGAAGAAGAGTTACATTACTTCTTGAACAATGCAAGAAGTTAGAAAACGTAAAGATAAAAAGGGTATGTAGAGACGTTGTTTTAGTAAAACATCACGATGAATGCATTTACGTAAATATTTGCTGCATATGCGCAGTTACTCCTGAGTGTGAATGTTGTCATCATCATCATCATCACGACGATGATTGTGGATGCCATCAGGATTGTTGCTAAGCTAATATTTATAAAGAACCTTCTTACTATTAAAAGACTTAATATTATAACATCAAAAAAGCAGATATATATTATATCTGCTTTTGGTGGCTTATCGGGGAATCGAACCCCGGACACCATGATTAAAAGTCATGTGCTCTACCAACTGAGCTAATAAA
>NZ_JBJIAA010000035.1:0-6247 GCF_045310695.1 Clostridium neuense | reverse complement strand
ATAAAACTAGAAAGCATGCCATTAACACCAAATGGTAAAGTGGATAGAAAAGTATTACCAGAGCCACAGGGAAAAATTAACACAGGAGCAGAGTACGAAGCACCAAGAAATGAGTTAGAAGAGAAGTTAGTAGAGATATGGCAAGGGGTATTAGGCGTAACTAATATAGGAATAAATGATGACTTCTTTGAATTGGGGGGACATTCGTTAAATGCAACAACTTTAATAGGTAGAATTTATAAAAAATTAAATGTAGAAATACCGCTAAGAGAAATATTTAGCAAAGGGAATATTAAAGGATTAAGTGAGTATATAGAGGCTATTAGTAAAAAAGAATATGAAGAAATAGAAAGAGTAGATGAAAAACAGTATTATGAAGCTTCATCAGCCCAAAAGAGAACATATATGCTTCAAGAGATTGATAAGGACAGTACTGTATACAATATGCCTGGAGCTTTAGAGATAGAGGGTAGGTTTGAAATAGATAGAATGCAGGAAGCCTTTATAAAGTTAATAAATAGGCATGAGACATTAAGGACAAGCTTTTACCTTAAAGATGGAAAGATAGTGCAAAGAATTAATAAAGCTAATGAAATACAATTTAAAATAGAGAAAATAGAAATAAAAAATGAAGAAGAAGTGAAAGAAAAGTTTGAAGAATTTATAAGACCGTTTGATTTAGAAAAAGCACCATTATTAAGGGTAGGGATTATAAAATTAGAAAAAGAAAGACATATTATGTTTTTTGATATGCACCATATAGTGTCAGACGGAGTCTCAATAGCTATACTAACAAGGGAAATTAGCGACTTATATGCAGAAAAGGATTTAGGAGAATTAAAAATACAATATAAGGATTATTCTGCATGGCAGTTAAAGAAGAATGAAAGTGAAGAATTAAAAAAACAGGAACAATATTGGTTAAAGGAATTTAGTGACGAAGTACCAGTACTAAGCTTACCTACAGATTATAAAAGACCAAAAGTTAAAGACTTCAAGGGTAGAAGTATAAATTTTGTTTTAGATAAGGAAACAACTGAAAAGTTAAGAAAGATAGCTAAAGAAACTGGAAGTACTATGTACATGGTACTATTAGCAAATATAAATATACTATTATCAAAATATAGCGGACAAGAAGATATAGTAGTTGGAAGTCCAATAGCTGGTAGAAATCACGCAGACCTAGAAAACTTAATAGGTATGTTCGTAAATACTTTGGCAATAAGAAGTATTGTAAATAATGATTTAGGCTTTAGTGATTATTTAAAAATAGTAAGAAATAAGGCTTTAAAAGCATACGAAAATCAAGATTATCAATTTGAAGAAATTGTAGACAAAATAGATATAGATAGAGATTTAGGAAGAAATCCTTTATTTGATGTAATGTTTATTTTGGAGAATATGGAAGAATACAAAATAGAAATAGAGAATAGTATTTTCAAGCCATATAAATTAACTGGAGGCATAGAAAAATTTGATATTACAATTGATGCAAGAGAAGTCAAAGAGGAAATTTGTTTTAATTTGAGTTATGCAACTAGCTTGTATAAATATGAAACTATAAAAAGAATGATAAATCATTTTTTGAATATAGTAAAAGAAACGACAAGCAATGAAGAAATTAAGATTAAGGATATAGAAATACTAAGCGAAGAAGAACGCAGTATACTAGAAAAATTCAATGATACAGAAGGAGAATATCCAGAAGATAAGGTAGTAAGTGAACTCTTTGAAATGCAGGTGGAAAAGACTCCAGACAATATTGCAGTAGTATATGAAAACCAGAGTCTAACTTATAAAGAGCTAAATGAAAGAGCTAATTCATTAGGAAGAACCTTAAGGAAAAAAGGCGTAGGAGCGGAATCTGTAGTAGGAATAATGGTGAAGCGTTCCTTAGAAATGATAGTAGGAATAATGGGTATATTAAAAGCAGGGGGAGCATATATGCCAATAGACCCAGAGTATCCAGATGACAGAATAGAATATATGCTAGAAAACAGTGAAACAAAGCTAGTATTAGTACAAAACGAGTTTAAAGATAGAATAAATAAAAATAACGTAGAAGTATGCAGGTTAGATGATGAAGAATTATACAAAGAAAGTAATGCTAACTTAGGTAAAACTGCTAGTGCAAAAAATTTAGCATATGTAATATATACATCGGGAACAACTGGAAAACCTAAGGGAGTTATGATAGAGCATAAAGGTATAGTAAATAGAATTAATTGGATGCAGAAAAAATATAACATAAGCAGCAAAGATGTAATATTACAAAAGACAACATATACATTTGATGTATCAGTATGGGAAATATTGTGGTGGTCATTTGTTGGAGCTCAGGTTAGGATGCTAGTGCCAGGAGGAGAAAAAGATCCAAGTGAAATAACAAAGAGTATAAAAGAAGGAAAGGTTACAGTTCTTCACTTTGTTCCATCAATGCTGAATGTTTTTATGGACTATGTAATATCGGAAGGTAAAGTGGAAGATATAGAAAGCCTAGAGAAGGTATTTACGAGTGGAGAAGCGTTAAAAGTAGAACAAGCCAACATATTTAACAAAGAAATAGGAAGAGTAAATAACACAAGGCTAATAAATTTATATGGACCAACAGAAGCTTCAGTAGATGTAACTTACTACGAATGTAGGGAAAAAGAAGAAATGATACCAATAGGAAAACCTATTGATAATACAAAAATATATATAGTTGATAAGAATAATAAAATGCTCCCAATAGGAGTAGCAGGAGAGTTGTGTATAAGTGGCTGCGGAGTAGCTAGAGGATACTTAAATAACGAAAAGTTAACTAATGAAAAATTTGCAGAGAATCCATATGAGCCGGGAGAAAAAATGTATAGAACAGGAGATCTAGCAAGATGGCTTCCAGATGGGAACATAGAGTATTTAGGAAGAATAGACCATCAAGTTAAGATACGTGGTTTTAGAATAGAGCTTGGAGAAATAGAGAGTAATATATTAAAACTAGAAGGAATAAAAGAAACAATAGTTTTAGCAAGAGACGGGGCAGTAAGCAAATATCTATGTGCATATTATGTTGGAGAAAAAGAGTACAGTGTAGGAAAGTTTAGGGAAGAATTAAAAAAATCTATGCCAGACTACATGGTGCCAGCATACTTTATAAAACTAGAAAGCATGCCATTAACATTAAACGGAAAAATAAATAGAAAAGCACTACCAGAGCCACAAGGTAAAATTGATACAGGATCAGAATATGAGGCTCCAAGAAATGAAATAGAACAAAAACTTGTACAAATATGGGAAAAAGTATTGGGTATAGACAATATAGGAATAAACGATGACTTTTTCAGTTTAGGTGGAGATTCCATAAAATCAATACAGGTAATATCAAGAGCTAAAGCAAAAGGATATTATTTTGAGGTTAAGGATGTATTCAACAATTCAAATATAAAAGCTTTAAGTAAGTGCGTAAAGAAAAATGATGTAACAATAAGCCAAGATGAAGTGGTTGGAGAAGTAGAATTAACGCCTATACAAAAATGGTTCTTTGAAATGAATTTTGAAGAAGAACATCATTGGAATCAATCAGTAATGTTGTTTAGTAAAGATGGGTTTGAAAAAGAAGCATTAGAAAAAGCATTTGAAGCTATAATTATTCACCACGATGCATTGAGAATGGTATATAAAAATGAAAATGGTGAAATACATCAAATTAATAGAGGGACAAGTGAAAAGTTATACGATTTAAATGTATATGAAGGTTTAAGTGAGAAAGAAGTAACAGAAAAGTGTGATGAAATTCAAGGTAGTATTAATCTACATGATGGACCTCTTGTTAAATTAGGTTTATTTAAAACCCATGAAGGAGATCATTTACTAGTAGCAATACACCATTTAGTTATAGATGGGGTTTCATGGAGAATATTATTTGAAGATTTATCAAAGGCATATGAAATGGCTAAAAATGGAGAAGATATAATACTTCAAGAGAAAACTACATCCTTTAAAGAGTGGGCAAGTGAACAGAGTAAATATGCGACAAGTTCCAATATGAGAAAACAGCTAGAATACTGGAGCTATATAGATAAGTGTGACGTAAGGAAACTTCCAAAGGACAAAGAGGTAGCTGTAGCTAGGATTAAAGATTTAAGAAGTGTAGGATTTAACCTTACAAAAGAGGAAACGGAGAAATTATTAAAACATGTAAATAAGGCATATAACACGGAAATAGAGGATTTGCTATTAACAGCTTTGGCATTAACAATAAGTAAATGGACAGGCGAGGAAAATATATTAGTCAACTTGGAATCTCATGGTAGAGAAGAGATTCTAAAAAATGTGGATATAACAAGGACAATAGGATGGTTTACTTCGCAATATCCAATAGTTTTAAGCAGTAGTAATGAAGAATTAGGAATGATGATAAAGAATACAAAAGATTCTTTAAGAAGGATACCTAATAAAGGAATTGAATATGGCATAATTAAATATCTTTCTAATAATCCAATTAATGATAAGTTGAAACCAGAAATATGCTTTAACTATTTGGGACAATTTGATGAAGATATAAATAATAATATTTTTAAGGTATCATCGTTAAGTAGCGGAAGTTCAATTGGTTTAAATAATAAAAGCTTATATTTATTAGACTTTTCGGCAATACTTATAGATAAAAATATGAATTTAAATTTAAGGTATAACGCTGAGGAGTATAACGATGAAACAATTAAAGCATTAATTAATGATTATAAAGATAATCTTACGAAAATTATTAAACATTGCATGGGTAAGGATAAGACGGAAAAAACAGCAGCAGATATAACAAAAGAGAATATAAGATTGCAGGAGTTGAGTCCATATTTAAAAGATATAGACAACATAAAAAATATATATCCTTTGACACCAATGCAAGAAGGAATGCTATATCATACACTTGCTGACGATAAGCCGGAATTATATAATGAACAATTAGCAATAAAAATAAAGGGACACTTAGATATAGAGTTATTAAAGCAGAGTTTCAATAAGTTAGTACAAAGGCATGATGTATTAAGAACCACTTTTGACTACGAAAATTTTAATAAGAATATGCAAATTGTATTTAAAGAGAGAACAAGTTATGTTGAATATAAGGATGTAAGCAAAGAAAAATTTGATAAAGAGCTTTATATTAAAAACATAATGAGCGAGAATAGAAAAAAGGGTTTTAACTTAAGTAAAGATGCGCTTATAAAATTAATAATAGTTAAAATTGAAAGAAGCACATATAGCTTAATACTTAACAATCATCATATTATAATGGACGGTTGGTGTTTAAATATAATAATGATGGAATTATTTAAGGTATATAATGAGTTAAAATACGGCTATAAAGCAGCTCTCAAAGATGTAGTGCCATATTCAGAGTATATAGAATGGCTTAATAATAGAGATGAGAAAGCAGCAAAAGAATATTGGAAAAACTATCTTTTAGGTTATAATGAAGCAACACTATTACCATTTAAAAATAATAAAGTTAAAGGGGAATATAAGGATACCCAAGTTGATTTTGTAATAGAAAAAGATGTAACGAAAAAGCTTCAAACAATAGCTAGAAATAATAAGGTTACAATTAATACAATATTGCAGAGTATATGGTCGATATTGCTTCAAAAATATAATAACAGCAGTGATTCTGTATTTGGATATGTAGTATCGGGAAGAAATCCTGAAGTTAAAGGTATAGAAAATATGCTTGGTTTATTTATAAATACTGTGCCTTTAAGAGTTAAAACAAAGGAAGATACCACTTTTAAGGAACTGTTAGCTAATGTAAATAAATCATTTATAGAGAGTAGCAAATACGACTTCTATCCTTTAGCAGATATACAAGCACTAAGTGAAATCGGCGAAAAATTGATAAGCAATATAATGATATTTGAAAATTATCCGGTCGATAGTGAAGGTATAAATAATGAAATTTTAACTAAGAATGATTTACAAATAATTGGTTTCAAATCGGAAGAACAAACTAATTATAATTTTAACGTGATAGTATCTTATCAAGATAATATTTCAATAAAATTTAATTTTAATGAATCGTTATATTCAGAGAATAATGTAATAAAAATCAAAGAGCATTTTGAAAATTTAGTAAAGCAAATTATAGAAAATGAAGAAGTGCTAGTTAAAGATATAGAAATAATAAATGAAGAAGAAAAGCACAGATTATTAGTAGAATTTAATGATACAAAGGCAGATTACCCAAGGAATAAAACGATAAATGAATTAT
>NZ_JBJIAA010000034.1:0-8208 GCF_045310695.1 Clostridium neuense | reverse complement strand
TTTTAGCAAAGTAATTTTTAAATCAAATTTTATATCACTTCAATTTATTGTAAGGTTTCTTAAGTTGATGACATTGTACGCCCAAACCCCTTAGATGTTAAATAAGACTAATATTTAGTTCAAGAAGGATAATGGGCTTCGCCCAAACCCCTTAGATGATAAATAAGACTGGTATTTAGTTCAAGAAGGATAATGGGCTTGCGCCCAAACCCCTTAGATGTTTATATCTTTTTTCTGAAATACGTAGGCAGCTATGGAGTAACATATTGCAGCGAAGATAACTAGAAATAAACAACTAAATAGTGGTGTTATATAGGTTACCCCTGCTGATTCGATTATAGAGCTATCCAAAATGGATGATGTTGAGCCATAAGTTGTAAAGAAAAACGGTGATGCTTTTGCCAAGTATGAAATTGAAGATAATATATTTACAACTATAGTGATAAGTATGCTTAAAGTCATTGAAATTGAGCTGCTTCTTAATATTGTAGAGAACAATATAAATAATGAGCAGCAGGCTAAAATATATAAAAGTTGGAATAAGAACATTTGAATAATGAAACTCCAAGTTGTTGTTACGTGAGAACTTCCAAGAACAGGAATAAGCCCTGTGCTATCCTGAGTGAGTTTTATGGCTGAGGATGTATATTTTGTACCAACTAAAACAGGATACATAGGATTATCAAAGCCATATATAATTCCCATTACTAAATAACTTATAAGTTCTATAACGGTAATTATTATCATTGAAGAAACAAGTATTGTCACAAATTTTGAAACAAGTATTTTTCCTCGTGATGCAGGTCTTGTTAAAAGCATCTTCATAGTAGGAGGAGTATATTCTCCAGATACAATATCAGCTGAAAGTATAGCAATTATAATTGGTATAAATAGTGGTCCTAAAAGTTTAAATAAGGCCTGAAGAAAATTAAAAGCTGAAAAAGTTCCATTTGTTTGAGGTTTTATGTTGTGGTCTATAAAATATTGATAAAATATAATTTGCTTGTTATAATTTTCTTTTGCATTATCAGGAGAAATATCTGTTGCAGAGTTTTTTTGATCTCTTAGAGTATCAATATTATTTTTTAAAGTAGTCTTCCAATCCTTGCTGTTGCTTGTTTGTTTCTTTGTTTTTAATTGGTCGATTTCATTATCTAGTTCGCTTATTGATTGTTCTAATTGCTGTTTTTTAGTATTATCAGAGGTTGCGTTTTTTTCTCTTTGAAGTTCGGCTTTTGATTTATTAAGTAAGTTTATTTGAGCATCAGGAGTGCTAAGACTTTGAATTTTTGAGTATGCGAAAGAAAAAAGACCACAAATTAGTGCGAATATTATTATAGTAATAATAAATTTTTTTCTATAGTGCAATTTTATAAATTCATTTTTTATTAACTTATGCATTACTTATTCACTCCCTTTACAAGTTCCATATATCTGTCTTCAAGTTGTTGATGTTTTTTGTATACTTCTTCTATACGTATGCCTTCTTTTGCTAAATCAAGGATTATGTCTGGAATTGAATCACCTTTTGCTTTTATAAGAAAACTTGAAGGAGATTCAGTTTCATCTTGTAATTTGAAGTCTGATATATATGAAATATTTTTTAAGCTATCATTACACTTATCTTTTTCTTTTGTTTTAAGTATAAATTCTTGAAAATCTTCAACGTGAGGTTTATCAGAATTTGATTTATTTAAACCTTCAATGGATTCAATAACACCATTTTTAATGAAGGCAACTGTGTCACAAAGCTGCTCTATTTCAGACAATATATGGGAAGAAACAAAAATCCCAGTATTTGTTTCCTTAGCAGTCCTTTTGAGTATATTTCTAAATTCAATTATTCCAGACGGATCAAGGCCATTTGTTGGTTCATCGAGAATTAAAAGCTTTGGCTTGCTTAGAAGGGAAGATGCTAAACCAAGGCGCTGTTTCATTCCAAGTGAATATTTTTTTACCTTATCATCAAGCCGACCTTTTAAACCAACTAATTCACCAATTTTTTCGATATCATCTTTAGTTATGTTGCTATAAAAATTTGCCACTTGCTCTAAGTTTTGTCTTCCTGTAAGATATAGATATAATTCAGGATTTTCAACTACAGCTCCAACACAAGAGAGGGCTTTTTCTCTTTCTGTTTGCACATTATAATTGTTTATTTTTATAGTTCCTTTGTCAGGATACAGCAGACCAACAACCATTTTTATAGTGGTAGTTTTTCCAGCTCCATTTGGACCAAGGAATCCAAAAATTTCTCCTTCTTTTACCGAAAAGCTTATACCTTTTATTATTTGACTGCTGCCTAATTTTTTATAAATATCAGTTACTTCAAGGACATTGGTCATAAGGTTACCTCCTTTATTAATAAAGAATATTATGGAAAATATAATTTACATACATTAAATAGTATATATAAAGCTTATGAATGTCAATCTTGTAGTTTTTTTAGAAGTAGTCAAAATTAAAGCATATAAATGCAAATGTAATTACGTATAATAGTATATATGCTACATAATAATGTGAACATAATTTCAATATTTTAACAAAAAATTAATAAATAAAAAATATGCATATATTGAAAAGAAAATAAAAAATAATTATAATTAATTCACTTAATAAAATGCAAAAACTAATTTGACATATTGGTTATATAAATTATAATGAGGGATGTGGTAATTATGACAAATAAAAACAACAAGTACGTGCCTGAAATAAAAGGAATTTTAAGAAGTCATATGATTGAAATTCCACCGGTTATTAGAAATGCTACTGGGATTAGAGTTTTTGGTAAAAGACTTAAATCATTTTTATTTTCTACGGATGTTGCAGTCATAAGAAATAACAATGCAGATGCAGTAATAGCTGTTTATCCATTTACTCCACAACCTGTTATAACAGCAGCACTTGTTCTTGCAGCAGACGTACCTGTGTTTTGTGGGGTCGGTGGTGGACTAACATCAGGAAAAAGAGTAGTTAATCTTGCTTTAGATGCTGAATTTAAGGGGGCAATGGGAGTTGTTGTGAATAGTCCTATTCCTAATGACGTTTTAAAGGTTATGAGAGAGACTATAGATATTCCAATAGTTGTTACTGTAGTTTCGGAATATGAAGATGTAAAAGCGAGAATAGATTCAGGTGCGACGATACTTAATGTTTCAGGTGCTAAAAATACAGCGGCTATAGTAAGAAAGATACGAGATCAATTTCCAGAGGTACCTATAATAGCTACTGGAGGACCAAGTGAAAAAACTATTGCTGAAACGATAGAGGCAGGCGCAAATGCGATAACATACACTCCAGAATCAAATGGAGAAATTTTTAGTGAAAAGATGAAAGGATACCGTGAAAAATACGAAATAAGGTAATATTCTTAAATAAATGAGGGTGAAATAGTTGATTATAGTAGAAGGCTCTAACTGTAAACATTGTCCAGAATTTAAAGATAAAAATTGTGATGGTAAAGTAAATGATTGTATGTGCAGAAAATGTCCAAGAAATCTGGGACAATGCCTTACAACTAGATATTGTAGAGAAACAGAATCAGTTATTATGTGAAGGAGGAATTTTAAATTGAACAAAGCTGTAGAAGACAAAATTAAGGAGCTTAAAAGTTACTTAAGCAAAATTGAATATTTAGGATCTGCTTTAGCAGTTTTCTCTTGGGACGATATGGTAAATGCTCCTAAAAAAGCAGTTGAATATAGAAGTAGAGTAACAGCATATTTGGCTGGAGAGTTATATAAGTTAAAAACATCAGATGAAGTTAAAAAGTTCATTGATTTTTTTGATGGAGTTAAAGATGAACTTGACGAAGTTATAACTGCAGCACTTGATAATTTAAAGAGGGAATACTATCAAACTAAAAAAATACCTGATGATGAATATAAAGAATATACTAAGGAATGTTCTGTTTCACTTGCAGCATGGGAAGAAGCAAAAAATAAAAGTGACTTTAACATATTTAAACCTCATCTTAAAAAAATAGTGGATTTTAATAAGAGATTTGTTGAGTACTGGGGCTATGAAGGTAACAAGTATAATGCATTATTAGACAATTATGAACCAGGAATTACAACAGAAAAAGTAGATAAACTTTTTGTGGAAATGAAAGATGGAATAATGGATGTATTAAATAAGATAAAGAAGTCTGGATATACTCCTAGAATTGATTTCTTTACTAAAAGGTTCACTAAAGAGGAGCAAGAAAAATTCTCCAAAATCGTTCTTAAGAAGATGGAGTATGATTATGAAAAAGCAGGAAGAATAGATGAATACATGCATCCATTTACAACTAACTTTGGTAACAAGGATGTAAGAATAACTACTTTTTACGACGAGAATGATTTTAGAAGTGCACTTTTTAGCTGTATTCATGAAGGCGGACATGCTATATATGAACAGGATATACCCGATGATCTTCAAGGAACTCTTCTTAACTGTGGAGTTTCAATGGGAATTCATGAGTCTCAGTCTAGATTTTATGAGAATATAATAGGTAGAAGTAAGCCATTTTGGAAGTATTTTTATCCCGAAGCAACGAAAATGTTTAAACAGTTTGAAGGAGTGTCTTTTGAAGAATTTTATAATGGAATTAATTATGTTGAACCATCACTTATACGAACTGAGGCAGATGAGTTAACATATGGGTTGCATATTATAATAAGATATGAGATAGAAAAAATGCTTATAAACGATGAAATAACTGTTGATGAATTACCAAAGGTTTGGAATAAGAAATATAAGGAATATCTTGGGGTAGAGCCATCAAATGATGCAGAAGGAGTTTTGCAGGATATGCATTGGGCAGATGGAAGCTTTGGATATTTCCCTAGTTATGCTTTGGGAAATCTTTATGGTGCCCAGTTTTTAAATAAAATGAAAAAAGATATGCCAAATGTAGATAAAGATATAGAAAGTGGAGACTTAAGTTCTATACATAACTGGCTTAAAGATAACATCCATAAGTATGGAGCTGTTTATAAACCATCAGAACTTATAAAGAAGGTTACAGGTGAAGAACTTACTTCAAAATATTTTATTGAGTATATAGATAAAAAGTTTGGGAAGATATACTATAAATAAATTATAAAGTGCACAGTGTATAGATAAACAACATGAAAGATTTAAATTCACAATACCAAATTTATGCTGTTAAGTTATGGTTTGACTTAGAGCACAACTGACAGAGTACAGAGCACAGTGAAGGTAAATTTACCTTTCGTTTCTATCTGGTAAATCTTAGAACTTATTTAGTATCAGCTGCGCTGAATATTATGCTTTAAGCCATGCGTGAGCATTAAGTTTTAGATTTTTCAAAGCGATAGCGGAGAAAAATCATCCTTCACTGTCATCTGTCAATTGTACTCTAAGTAAAATCTTATTTTCTAGGATAAATTTGATGTTAGTAATTTAAAACTTCGAGTATCTATAAATACTGTGCACTTTATATATAAAATTAAAATTATTTTAAATTAGGTATTGAGTAAATAATAAGTATATGGTATAATGTAAACGTAATCAGGAATACTGATTATAAATTAGTACTTAAAAGGTTAAGGGTTTTTTAAGGTTAAACTTTGAGAGTTAAAGTTTTTATAAGTTATTTTTCATTTGTGGGTGGTGAAAAGTAACGTGATTTCAATCAAATGTGATCGTAGAGGTTAATTTACCATTAATAAGGTGGGGGTCTTGTTTTTGGTAAGAAGATTTTATTAATTTAGTTACATCTGCGGTAAACGTTTTCTAGGTATAGGTGTAACTTTTTAATTTTATTTATTTTAATTTTAGGGTTTTTTAATCATAGGGGATAGTAAAATATAGTAAAGGCTGCTAGTATAGCAGCCTTTACGGTTTTTTGTAGTTTTATAGAAATTCTATTTTTATAGTATATTTAGAATTACTGTTTAAAATAGACTTAATTATAGTTTCCATTGATTTTCGTGAATTTATAATGGCTTTATTAGAGTATTCAGTTTCATTCATTTTCTCAAGCATAGCTTTCTTTACATTCTCTACCATAACTTCATGCTCTTGAGCAGTTAATTTAATATCCCCAAATCTTAGTAACCCTTTTTCTGGTGTTTCATAAACAGTTTTACTTTCATCAATAGTAACTAATTCTACCTTTGGTTTTGGAATTTTTATTGCTAATATATTATTGTTAGAATCTATATAAATATTAGATGATTTTAATAGGGATAAGTCAACTACATAAACACCTTTTCCTGTAAAGGATATGTTTTGCATCTTTTTGAAAATATCTAGATTACCCCAGCTATTATCTATAGTAGTTTTTTCACTTATCTCAACTTCGGTAGTAATGAGTTTTTGCTTTTGATGAATTTTTTTTATAACTGTGTCTTTTGTAATAAATTTCTTGGATGCATCATTTGCATCTGCGACTATCCAAGGTTTAGAATTCCCTTTGAAAAATCCTGACAACTTATATGAAAAAAAGCACAACAAAATAGTAAATAACAATGCTAATAATATTGTTCTCTTTCGTATATTAAATCTCATAAATATTATTACCTCATTTCTTTTGAAATTTATGATTCCTTTGCTTAAAAATAGCTTGTCCTATGTTAAATATATTTTATCATATTGTAGGACTATGTGATATAATTTAAAATGTATCTTTATTATGAACAAGATAAAGGTTTAATATATATAGATAGACTGCTTAAAAGCTTAAAATTAACAAGAGAGTTTTGTCCACATTTAATTTTCATAAGAAGTATAGAAAACTTGGTTTCATAAAAAATGATTTAATGCCAATACCTACATACTTCTAGAATCAGATATTATGTACCGTCTACTCTATATAAAAGTAAACTTTTCAATACGGGTTAGGTGGAGTTGTATATGTTGAAAGGCAAAAATATAATTATTGAAAAAGCAAATGGACTAAAAAGTGAGTATATAATATCAGATAAGTTTGGAATTACTATAGGAAGAATATTTATAGTAGATTTAAATAATGTTAGTAAGTTTTGTTGTATACGTATAAAATTATACAGACAAGGGGAAAGTATTTTTAAAAGCATTAGAGAAATTTTAAAAATGTTTTTGGATTTCCTGTTTAACAGTAAAGAATTTAATAAAGTTAGTGTTTTAGTAGATGAAGAAATAACAACAAGGCCATTTGTTGATTTAGGTTTTCAACTTGAGGGTATAGTGAGTAAAAGTATAGTAGAAAAAAATGTTTATAAGGATGAGCTTATATTTGGGATAGACTATAAGGTTTATAATGATAATCAAAGAATAAATATTTTAAGACTTTCTGGTAAAGATATAAATGTGAAAGTGCTAACTCCTAATGATGCTACTTGTATGCTTGATTATTACATAAGAAATAGAGAGCACTTGAGATTATTTGAACCGAGTAGAGAGGAAAGCTTTTATACATTTGAAATGCAAAAGCAAATACTCATGGAAGGATATAAACAATATTTAAATGGTGAGGGAATAAACTTTGGTATTTATGTAGAAAATTCACTTATTGGTAAAATTCAAGTTTCAAACATTACATACGGTGTTTTTAAAAGCGCTATTATTGGATATTCTATGGATCAGAAATATCAAGGAAGAGGATGGATGAAGCAGGCTCTTTCTTTAGTTTTAAACTATGCTTTTAATGAAATGGAGCTTCATAGAATAGAAGCATCAACTTTAGTAGATAACATAAAATCTCAAAAGGTCCTACTCGGCTGTGGTTTTGAAAAATTAGGACTAAACAGAAATTACTTATATATAAATGGTGAGTGGAGAGATCATATAACGTTCTATAAAATAAAAAATTCGATGTTATAAACTAAAGATAATTACTTTTATATCTAATTTTTATCTGCAGATGAGTTGAGAATAAGGCATAATATCAGTAAATATCTTTTAAATCAAGGTAAGCTATGCCTGGAGTATCATTATAAAATACAAAGAGAAAAATGGAGAAATACGTTGATTTATGATTGTAATTTTAATAAATAAGGATTATTTTCATAAATTAATATTCTAAACATGATATTATGT
The DNA here is from genome assembly GCF_045310695.1 of Clostridium neuense. NCBI lineage: Bacteria > Bacillati > Bacillota > Clostridia > Eubacteriales > Clostridiaceae > Clostridium > Clostridium neuense. Next base: position 180 of record NZ_JBJIAA010000034.1, on the reverse strand, counting down.
TAAACGTCGTCGCGAGATGACAGCACTTAATGAGTTCTGAAAAAACCTTAAAAAAAATGTTGACAGAGCAAGTTAAAAATGATATTATATAAAAGCTGTCTCGTGCAGCACATTGAACTTTGAAAATTAAACAGAGAAGAGATAATGAACCAGCAATTCTTTTGAATAGAAGAAATTCTA
>NZ_JBJIAA010000033.1:0-15051 GCF_045310695.1 Clostridium neuense | reverse complement strand
AAAAACGGCATTACTTGTAGTTGAGTTAATACGCAATCTTCATATTGTCCATCAATAACTAAATGTATGTAAAAACCCATGCTAAAACTTTGGTCAAAGCATAGGTTTTTTGTTGTAAAAGTCATTGCAAAAGTGTCTGTAAATTTTCTATTTGCACCTCTAAAGTAAACCCGTTAAAAAAAGATAGATGTTGAGGGGAATTGAACATTAACATAGGATGTATTTAAATTTGAAATTTTGATATATTGTATCAAGTAAGTTTTTCATTGAACATTAACATAGGATGTATTTAAATTAGTTTCATAATGATTTAATGCAGCACCATTACATGTTGAACTTTAACATAGGATGTATTTAAATGATTGTGCGGTTTCCATAAAATGATATCCTGGAATAATTGAACTTTAACATAGGATGTATTTAAATCTGGAGGTTACTTGACTAAAACCTTCTGAATCTTAACATAAGCTGTACACATCTAGAGTTTGTGCGAGAGTGCATATGACTTCAAGAACAAAATACTCATTACTTTGAAGATTAGGTGTAAAAAGTAAATAATGGTGTGGAGTTTTCCAACCGGTAGAATAAATAAAAGTGCTTTAATGTATTGTAAATCAATGCTTTGAAGCACTTTTTATATACTTTTTTCAAAAAATGAAAAGTGGTTGGAAGAATTTCAAGAAAATCCTTTATTAGTGCGGCTTGGGAGAGTATAATGAAAATAAGGAATGGCTTATTTACAGGCATTGAACATTAACATGAGATGTATTTAAATTTATTGCTTTGTCCATACAAAGGACTAATAGCTCATATTGAACATTAACATGAGATGTATTTAAATAGGTAAAAATGGCTTTGGAGCTAATGTTGTTATGTATTGAACATTAACATGAGATGTATTTAAATATGTTGAATGTAAAGAACTCCAAGCACTTGTTAGATTGAACTTTAACATAAGATGTATTTAAATGAATAAGTCTTGGCACTTATATGTGCACTGCCTCCAATTGAACTTTAACATAGGATGTATTTAAATTGTTTTAGTATCTGGGCAAAGCGGATGCGGTAAAACATTGAACATTAACATAAGATGTATTTAAATATATAATTTTTGCCATTGTTTACACTTTCAATAGTATTGAACTTTAACATAAGATGTATTTAAATTGTAATAGAAAGTAATAAATGTGATGATAAAGAATTGAACTTTAACATAAGATGTATTTAAATCGAATAGATGCTAATGATAAATGGAAAGAAAATACATTGAACTTTAACATAAGATGTACACATCTAGAGTTTGCGCGAGAGCGCATATGACTTCATGAACAGAATACTCAGTTATCTAAAGAATAGCGCCCAAATCAATGTATTATAATAAAATAAATAAGAGTTTGCGCGAGAGCGTATATGCGTCGTTAACCTAATGCTCAGCTATTAAATAAATAAGGTGGCATTAATGTATTAAAAAATATAGATGCCGCTTATGTTGATGCAGTGGTTTTATCTAATATTATAGATAATTTATATCCATATGATGCAGAAATTTTAATGAATGAGGTAGAAAGAATTTTAAAAGCTAAGGGTAAGGCTTTAGTTAAATTAAATCCTTATATAACAAAGGAACAAATAATGGAATATGAAAGTTATAAAGGGTAATTTGCTTGATGACGGGTTGATTTTGTTAAATAACACAACAGAGGAATGGACAAAACTTTTTAAAAGAAAATTTGAGATAGAACATTATGAAGAAATTTATTATCCACAATATGAACAGTATAACAGAATGTTTTGGATAGTTAAAAGAAATTAATAGTTTTTAAAATCTCAAAATCTTTCACATTACATTTAATAAATGATGAATCTAATTATAAAAAATTAACACGCAGCCTTCATGCAGCATTTTATGTTGATATGTAAAGGTTGTGTGTTTTTATAATTATTAAAAATTAATGAGTTACGGTTACTTCATTTCAATGGCTTTTACTATTACGGCATCGACATTTTCTAAATCGTGAATCATAGCATTTAATTTTTCTTCTTTATCACGGAAGTTTAAAGTTATAAGTCCATGCTCCCTTTCACCTGGGTCATGGGTTCCAAACCTAGAAATAATACTATCACCGTATTTGGTTAGTATTTCTTGAACCTGCGGTGCAGACTTTGTTCTCTTATCAACAAGAATTCCAACTATGCTTAACTTATCCAAAATAATTCACCATCCTTTAATGTTGTATTATTATATCCTATTTTTGTTTTAATATTCAGTAATATGCATCAATTTAAAAGTTTAGCTAATTTTATAGTGTGGACAAACTTCCTAATATAGTGAAGATTGAAAAGATGAAGATAGGTATATATTATACAAGAAACAAGTTTTTATTAGAATATATGAAATGTATGAGTGAATGAATCAAATTGGAAAAAGAGTTTCGATAATATTTAAAAGAGTGGAAGATGTTATTGTTAAGGAACCAATTTAAGAGAAATTAAAGAACAATTTATTGTTGTATATATACTGTGAAATAGGGTGATAAGTGAATATATAGAATGAATTTTTTTAACAGGCAAAATATATAAAAGTACTTCAATTATCCGAAAAGCAATATTTTGAAACATTTATCATCAGCCAAGGAAATGGTCCAAAAGTATGAAAATATACTTGGCAGTGATGAATTAATGGTAGTAAGATAATAAAGCGAAAGCGTGAGAGAGTCAGAACTTAAATCGATTTTAGTTGCTGTAGTTGGAAAAAGTGAAGTATAAGTAGTTAAATTTTAAAAAGTAAAGAAAGTAATTATGGTATAATGGATTCTTTAAAAATATATATTAAAAGTTTTGATTTTTCCAACCGGCAGAATAGGTAAAAGTGCTTCAATCTATTGTAAATCAATGCTTTGAAGCATTTTTATATGCTTTCTTGGAAAAATGAAAATCGGTTGGAAAAATTTCGATGAAAGTCTTTATTAATGCGGCTTGAGAGAGTATAATGGAAATAAAGAATGGCTTATTTACAGTAGTTGAACATTAACATAGGATGTATTTAAATCGCTTTTATAAAGGGGTGGAAATTGTAATGGAAGAGTTGAACATTAACATAGGATGTATTTAAATATTGCTGAAGTCACAAACTCAAATCCATTGTTTGTGTTGAACATTAACATAGGATGTATTTAAATTTTTTCGTGCACTTTGTTCGTCGGGATCGGGATTAAGTTGAACATTAACATAGGATGTATTTAAATTTGTCTTTACTATCATAAAACCTCTTTTTAATCCAGGTTGAACATTAACATAGGATGTATTTAAATCTAATACTATTCTTTCAAAGCTTATTGATGAATACTGTTCAACATTAACATAGGATGTATTTAAATGATACATTATCAAAATTTGCAAGTGTTCTAGGTTGTTCGTTGAACATTAACATAAGATGTATTTGAATATAATTTTTTTCGATAATTCTTTAAGTGAAATTTAAATTGAACTTTAGCATAGTATGTATTTAAATAAGTTTTTTATCTATTTTTTATTGGAGTTTGAATATCAACATAAAATGTATAAAAAAGAGATGGTCATAAAAAATATATGATTGTTTCTTTTTTTATTTACATCAAAGTTCTTTATATATTTTTTAAAAAAATAGTATTGAAATTCCATTTATGGAGATATAAAATATAATTATAAGGTGATTTACAAAAAACTTAAGAGTAATAAACAAATGATGTACCTCCATAATTTTTTTACTCAATAGAAATAACTTATGGAATCGAGAATTTAATATTATAAGGGGGTGAACAAAATTGCTCAAAGTATATGAAATTTCTATAAAAACATATCTTCTTGAAAGTATAGAAGAAAAAGATGTTCTTCAGTCAATAGCAGAACTAATAGATAAAAGCTTTATTAAAAATTCAGAATTGGCAGAATTTCACGAAACAAATGCCTATAAAAAATATGTATTTAATGCTTTGTACCCAATCGAAAAAAATAAAATTTACTTTAAAGGTAGAATATATAGTTTTCAAATAAGAACGGTAGATGAAAAGTTATGCAGTCATTTTGAAAAGGTACTTGTTAATGAATACACTGATAAAATTAAGGTTTTGACAGTACAAAAAAGAGTTGTTCCTAGAAGATGCATAGAAAAACTATATAGCATTACTACATGCATAGAAAAGTTTGAAGATGGCTATTGGAAAAGTAATCATTCTGTAGAGGAATTTGAAAAAAGATTGACAGACAATTTGATAAAAAAATATATTCGGGCTACTGGTAAAAAGCTTAGTGAAGACGTGGAAATATTTAACTTGATTGAATTTAACAATAAGAAGCCTATATCAGTTAACTATAAGAATGTTAAACTTCTTGGTGATAAAGTGACTTTATATGTAGCAAATAACTCAATAGCACAAGAACTTTCATATTTTGCACTTGGTGTAGGAGTTCTAGAGATGAATGCTAGGGGAAATGGTTATGTAAACTACAAATTGATGTAGGAGGTGAGAAGACATGCTCAAGGATTGTATGGATAAATTTTATAGTATTTACGATGCAGATAAAGAAAATTATATCTTAGATGATTACTATTTAAGTGAAGGAACTTATTTGTTGGTAAATGAAAATGGAGATATAGAAAAAGAATTTAAGGTTAATAAGAAAAATAATGATAAGACCTATGATTATTATGATAAATTTGCTGAAATGGATTATTTATCGAAGTTAATTGATATGAATAAGCCGATTGATCCTAATAAAATAATTCACAGCAATAATTATCTGTCTTTTTTTATAAAGAAAGACAACATAAATACAAAGCTCACAGAAGATGTTATAGATACATACTATGATATACTTTTAAATCCCATGAAAAAATATGAAAAAGATAAAAATAAAAAAATTATGTATGAGGAAGTTGAAAAAAGCTGCGGTAAAGTAAATAAAGAGAAATTGCAAAAAAATAAAGTGTGGATTAAAGAACATATAAAAAGTTTGATTGTAGAAGGAAATAAGGAAAAAAATTATCTTAAAATATTTTTTAAAGCTGATATTGAGGAATACAGAAGAGAAAGTAAAAAATATGTGATTCCCAATATATATAACAGTACTCAGTATAACATAAATATTAGTGGTACAACCTATGGACTTCCTAATGATAATATGGGTTTAAATGCTAAAAAACCATATCTTGAAAATAAATCACGCAAAAACACACTTCCATATTTAATATCAACTGAAGATGTAAGTAAACAAAAAAAGTTTTTTGATTACTTAATGAATAATGCAAACCAAGGAAAAAATAATGTCTATATAAGTGATGATAAAATAAAATGCTTATCTAAAGATGAATTCCTAGAAGAAGATTTTAATGGATATTTTTTAAGGATACAAAAGGGAAAAGAACTTGAAATTCATGATTTTGACAATATAGTAGGAATGAGATTTAAAATAAAAAATCTAAAAATTCAGATGATTGTACCAATTGACTATAAAAATGTGAAACCAGCTTTAAAACATGACAAAATAGAAAATCTTAAGGAGCTTGAAGCTAACATAAATGCAGTTTTATTTAATAAATTCCTGTCTAACAATTACTTTACGAAGCCAAAAGATATAAGACTAAATGATTTTAGGGTTAAGGAAAATTTGCTGATTTATAGAGAAGCTTTTTTTACATGGTTTCATAAGGGTAATCCCAGTGTAATAAGGGAGAGCTTTGGTAAGTTAACAATGACTTTAATAAAGAACTCAATTACAAATAATAATTTAATAAGAGCAAAAGAGCAGTATAACCTTAGGTGCGGGGTACTAGAATATTTTGAAGGAGTGAAAAACATGGCAGATATCTTAAAAGGTTTGGCAGATAAGCTTAGAAAAAAAATCAATAGTGAAAATCGTGATGAAATTAGTATTGAACAAGATGATGAATATTATTTTGCTGTTGGTCAAGCAGTAAGTTATTTAATATCTCTAAATAAATCAAGTAAAAAGATGCATTCACTTATAAATCCAATATTAAATTGTAAAAGCAATGAAAGATTGAATGGGGAGATAATTAGATTATTTAAAAAATATTCTTATGCAATAAAAAAAGATAATAAGAGATTTAACAATCTAGGTTCAATGATTTTAGGATATATACCAGAAGGTAAATTAAATGAAAATTTATTTGTTGCAGGTTATCTTTACAGCAACTTGATATATGAGAAAAATAAAAAGAACGAAGCTGAGGGAGGAAAAGATAATGAATAAAAGAGTTTACGGGGTTATAGGAATAAAATCTGTTATGGCAAATTGGAATGCTGATTTTAGTGGGCATCCAAAGTCTATATTCAATGGAGAAATTTTTGGAAGTGATAAAGCACTAAAATATCCAATGAAAAAAATGTGGGATGAAAAAGGAGAAAAGGTGCTGTATATAAAATCCTTGAAAATTGAAGAGGATAAAAAAGAAGGCGTAAAGGTTAGACCCAAATCTCTTAAAGAAAGATATGAAGAGATATTTGAAGTAAAGGATTTAAAAAAGGAAAAGGATAGTAAAAAAGTTATCACAAATTTATTTAGCGCAGTGGATGTAAAAAATTTTGGAGCGACCTTTGCTGAAGAAGGAAACAATATAGCTATAACAGGGGCAGTGCAAATAGGTCAGGGCTTTAATAAATATGAAGATACAAGCGTTGAGGAGCAGCAAATATTATCACCATTTAGAGATGCCAGCAAAGAGAAAAATAATACTGGAGGAGAAGACGATAAAGAAGCTGCTAATTCAACTACTTTGGGAACTAAAATTGTAAGCAGCGAAGCACATTACTTTTATCCTTTTGTAGTCAATCCACTTGCTTATAAAGATTATGTGAAAATGGAGGTTACAGAAGGATATACAGAAGATGACTACAATAAATTTAAAGAAGCTGCAATAATATCAGCAACAGCCTTTAATACAAATGCTAAGCTTGGTTGTGAAAATGAACTTGCAATCTTTATTGAGACAAAAGAAGATTTATATTTGCCAGACTTAGCTCAATATATATATTTTGAAAAGGGAGAAAGTAAAAATATTATAAATTTAGGTTTTGATAGCATATTAAGCAAGGTTTCAGATAGAATTTTAAGTATTGAAGTATACTATAATCCACTAACAACTGAATTTGCAAATAAGCTAGAAAAAGCAAAGCATTTTAATATTTTTACAAGGGAAGTGCTCTAAAATATGAAGGCTTTAAAATTTACACTGAAAGGACAAACGGCTTTTTTTAAGAAACCAGACGTGAATACATATTTGTATTTTACCTATGGAAATATTCACAAAATAGCGGTTTTAGGTATTCTGGGTGCTGCTTTGGGCTTTGGCGGCTATAATCAGCAGGATAAAAAAGGTGCCTATCCAGAGTTTTATGAAAAGCTTAAGGATATAAAAATAGCTATAGTGCCATTAAATGAAAGGGCATATATTCCTAAAAGGGTGCAGAGCTTTAATAATTCTGTTGGATATGCATCAAAAGAAGCAGGAGGGAATCTAATAGTTACAGAGCAGTGGCTTGAAAAACCTCGTTGGGAAATATATGTGGAGTTAAATTCAAATATTTATGGCAATGAAATAGCGGAGAGCTTTAAGAAAAATAGTTTTGTTTTTATACCTTATCTTGGAAAAAATGATCATTTTGCTGACATAGAAGATGTAGAAGAAGTAGAACTTAAGGAAGAAAAAGAGGTTGATAAGCTTCACAGCCTGTTTTTTAAAAAGTATTTCGAAATATTGAAGAATGATAGCTTAGATTTATTTGAAGAAGAAGAGGTTATTTGGAAATATGAAGAAAGATTGCCTGTACTTCTAGAGGAAAGCACGAATCAATATATAACAGAGAAAATGGTATTTACTAATGCCAGACTTGAATTAAAAGAGAGATGCAAGGTTTATTCGTTTGGAGATAAAGATCTATTTTTATTTTAGGAGGCAGTCATGTACTTTGAGGATGTAAAAAAATTTGATATAGAGAAAAATATTTCTGATTTAAACGAGTTCTATGCTCATTTAAAGGAAGATGGAAGAGAAAAGCTTAAAGCTCACATAGATTTAGTCTACAGTTATTTCTTAAAGCTTTGCAAAGAAAAAAATTTAGATGATGTGTTTTTACGGCTTGAAAAAAGCTTTTTTAAATCTTCAGATAAATTGGCAATAGAGCTTTGGAAGGAACTAATAGTCAATGCAATATATATGCATGATGTTGGTAAGGTTAATGAACAATTTCAGCTTTTTAAAATGAAAAATGAGAAATTTAAGGATATAGATACTCTTACTGTGCACTCTAAACATTCAATGCTTTCTGCATGCATATATTTTGATTATTATTTAGAAAGGGTTAAGGGCATAGAAAAAAGTAGTTCAAGCATAATCATTTTGTTTTTAACTTTAAATTCTTACATTATATCAAAGCATCATGGAACTTTAGAAAATTTTTCAGGGTTTAAAAAAAAGTTTTTAGATGCATTTAGTGATTATAGAGAAAAAGCAATTTTATATAGAAGCTATAAAGGGAAACTCAAAGAAAAATCTGAGGGCTTTTTTGAAAAAGTATATAAAAATATAGAAAAGGCAATGGTGGACTTTGAAAAGAACGAAAAATGGAAATCAATTGAAGTATATATTTATTCAAAGCTTCTTTTTTCTCTTCTTACAGCTTCTGATTTTTATGCAACCTCAAACTACAGTACTGGCAAAAAAATAGATTATATGGGTACTATTAAAGATATAAATAAGTACTACTCTATTTATAAAAATAGCGAGATATATGAAAAAATACAGCTTCATAAACAATATTTAAAAGGAAATGGAGAAAGCCCTTTTAAGAAAAATGATATAAATAGACTTAGAACAGAAATGTTTTTGGAGGCAGAGGAAAATTTAGAAAAAGCAATTGATGAAAATATATTTTATTTAGAAGCACCTACAGGAGCTGGAAAAACAAATATTTCAATAAATCTAGCTTTTAAATTACTTGAAAAGTGTAAAAATTTAAATAAGATTTTTTATATATTTCCGTTTAATACTTTAGTAGAGCAGACAAAAAAATCTCTAGATGATGTATTTCAAAGCAATAAGGAAATAGAAAGAGAAATAGCGGTTATAAATTCTATAACACCAATAATGACAGAGGATAAAGAAGAGGACGGTAAAGAAATATATAATAAAGAGTTAAAGAAAAAGGTGGATTATGACAAATCACTTTTAGATAGACAATTTTTTCATTATCCTATTGTATTAACCACGCACGTAAATCTATTTACACACTTATTTGGAAACAGCAGAGAAGCAGTGTTCCTAATATCACATCTTGCAAACAGTATAATTATTCTAGATGAGATACAAAGTTATAGAAATAATCTTTGGAAGGAAATAATTATATTCTTAAAAAAATACGCTGAAGTGTTAAATATTAAAATAATAATAATGTCTGCAACTCTTCCAAGGCTTGATAAACTAACGGATTCAGATAAGAGCTTTGTGAAGCTAATTAAAAATAGAGGTAACTACTTTGAAAATCCACTTTTTAAGAATAGAGTTAAATTAGATTTTTCATTGCTAAATGAAGAAGCTCCAATGGAAAAAATAAAAGAAAAAGTTATATCTATATCAAAGAATTCTAATAAGAATATATTAATTGAATTTATAAATAAGAATACTTCTATGGATTTCTTTAAAGCTTTGATTGAAACAAGTAAAAGTGAAAAAATAAAAAGGAAGCTGCTGCTTATAACTGGTGATGATAATAAGGCAGAGAGAAATAAAATAATAAAACAGGTTAAAACAGAAAAAAATATAATTCTTGTGGCAACACAGGTTATAGAGGCTGGTGTTGATATTGATATGGACATCGGTTTTAAGGATATATCTATACTGGATGCAGAGGAGCAATTTCTTGGGAGAATAAATCGTTCCTGTAAAAAAGAGGACTGCACAGTATATTTTTTTAATCTAGATAAAGCTACTTATGTTTATAAGGGAGATTATAGAAAAGAAAAAGACATTACGCTTCTAAATAAAGAAATAAGGGATATGCTAGTAAACAAAGATTTCTCTGAATTTTATGATTTAGTAATGGACAGAATAGAACAAGGCTTAAGCAAAGAAAATGATAGAAATATTGATGAATTTAGAAAAGAAATGATTCTAAAATTAGATTTTCAGGGTATAGAAAAAAGAATGCAGCTTATAGAAGATGAGGATAAGGAGTATCAAATTTTTTTAAGTAGAAATATAGAACTTGAAAATGGTGAAATCCTAAATGGGTATGAGGTTTGGGAGAAATACGTTGAGCTATTAAAGGATAACAGCCTTGGGTATGCTGAAAAGAAAGTTAAGCTTTCTATAGTAAATGAAAAGATGAATTATTTTATATACAAGGTAAAGCATTTATCTATTTCATACAATGATTTTGCTGGAAACATATATTATATAAAAAATGGACAAGATTATTTTACAGAAGGTAAGTTTGATAGGGATAAGTTAAATAGAAGTGAAACAATTGGATGTGATATTCTATGAAAATAAATGGAACTCTAATAAATTACTACTTTCACTGCAAGCGTCAATTTTGGCTTCATGGAAATAGAATAAATCTTGAAGATAACAGTGAGGATGTTCGCATTGGTAAAATTCTTCATGAGCTTAAAAGCGAGGGTAAAAAGAATGCTGAAATTTCAATAGATAATGTAAAAATAGATAAGATAACTGATGAATATCTTGTTGAAATAAAAAAATCGGATGCGGATATAGAAGCTGTTAAGTGGCAGGTGCTCTTATATTTGAAGATATTAAAAGACAAAGGCATTGAGAGAAAAGGCAAAATTCAATTTGAAGAAAAAAACAAGCAAAAGAAAAAAATAATATATATTGAGCTTACGGAAGAGCTAGAAAAAGAATTAGAAAAATTAAAGATAGGTATGGAAGAACTTCTAGAAATCGATATGCCGCCTAAAACTTATGAAGTTAAGAAATGCAAAAAGTGTGCGTATTATGAGTACTGTTATGTATAGCAGGTGATTTTGAAATTTAAATCATTTGATTTTTAGAGGGGGGTAGCTTTCTGTGGATAATTAGCAATCTATAAAATAAGCTGATGAGGAAGTGGAAATGGTGAGCAGTAGAACAAAATATATTATGAGCATGGGAGATATTAAAAGAAAAGATAATTCTATATTATTGAAAAATCAAAAGGGTAATTCTTATTTACCTATAGAATCAGTGAAAGAAATATACTGTATGAATGAAGTAAATGTCAACAGCAAATTTTTGGATTTAGCAGCTAAAGCAGGTATTACAATTCATTTTTTTAATTATTACGGATATTACAGCGGAACCTTTTATCCTAAAGAGAATCTTGTAAGTGGGAATTTGACTATAAAGCAAGCTGAGGTTTTCTTAAATAAAAGGAATGTAATAGCAAAAGCTTTTGTACAGGGAATTGCAGATAATATATATGAGGTTTTATATCATTATTATAGACATGGTAAAAGTGAACTTAAGGAAACTTTAGACTGGATAAAAAGTGCTGTCCCTTTGTATTTGCAAAATGATAAGATAAATATAAAGCAGATACTTAGAGTGGAAGGTGAAACCTGGCAAAGGTTTTACGGTGATTTTAAATATTTTCTTCCAAAGGACTTTGTATTTAACAAAATGGTAAAGAGACCACCAGATAATCATATGAACGCTCTTATTTCATTTGGTAATTCTATTTTGTATTCTAAAACTGTAGCTGAAATTTACAATACTCATTTAAATCAAACTATAAGTTTTTTACACGAACCCTCCGAGGGTAGATTTTCATTAAGTTTAGATTTATCGGAGGTATTTAAGCCAGCAATAGTGTATAAAACTATATTCGAGTTAGTTAATACCAAAAGGCTTCAGGTTACAAAGCATTTTGATAGAAAATATAATTATTGTCTATTAAATACTGCTGGAAAAAAGGTATTTGTACAAGCCATAGAGGAAAGATTTGATGAAGTTTTTCAGCATAATAAATTAAAGAGAAAGATATCCTATAAAACTGCAATAAAATTGGATGGATACAAGCTTATAAAATTTATACTTGAAGGTAAGGAATTTAAGCCCTTTAGCCTGAAGGAGATGGTTTAATGCGGAAAAACTTTAATTTTAATTATGCTTTTGTGTTTTACGATGTGAATGAAAAGCGAGTGAACAAGGTGTTTAAGGTATGTAAGAAGTATTTTCATCATCACCAAAATTCTGTATTTAGAGGTGCTATAACTCCAGCTAATCTAATAAAATTAAAAAATGAAATTAATAAAATAATTGAAGGCACAGATTTTGTAACAATAATAAAGCTCATAAATGGTGATTGCTTTGACGAGGAAACCTTAGGTATAAATGAAAAAAATACAGAGGATTTAATACTTTAAATTACAATGTTGTTCACTATAATCAAATGAATTTTTCCAACCGATAGGATAAATTAAAGTGCTTCGATCCATTGCAAATCAATGCTTTGAAGCACCTTTTATATGTTTTTTTGAAAAAATGAAAATCGGTTGGAAAAATTTTAAGGAAAGTCTTCATTAATGCGGTTTAAGAGAGTATAATGAAAATAAAGAATAGCTTATTTACAGGCATTGAACTTTAACATAGGATGTATTTAAATTTTTCCAAATGAACTAAAGTTCCAAACTTAGGTGGATTGAACTTTAACATAGGATGTATTTAAATATCTAAGCCGGATTTTGTTAGTGGTGTGGTTACTGGATTGAACTTTAACATAGGATGTATTTAAATCAAAAAGGGGCGTGAAGGACAAACTTTAATCGTTATATTGAACTTTAACATAGGATGTATTTAAATGTATCAGCCACAACTCTATTTCCATCTTCTCCAAAGGTTGAACATTAACATAAGATGTATTTACACATAAAAGATAGATATGATTTAAGACTAGATATATCAAGGATTTAATGAAAAATATATAAATTTAAATAGACGATACAAGTTAGAATACTATGCTTGAATACATATTATCCTAACTTATATTATTTTTTTCAATAGTCTAATAAATAATAAATAAAAATCTGGCCATAATAAAGTTTAATAAATAATAAATAAAATGTTGAAAATCACTATTTTGTTTAAAAAGCTGTAAAGCCGCATTGATACAGAGCCTTATATAAAATCTCATAAATCGTAATTATAATATAGACAAATGATATTTTTAAAGAATTCTATTTTATGGTAGAAGAAGAGTGCGAAAAGCCTTTATCTTAGGCAATAATAAATTTATCTAATAAATAATATATAAAATCATTGTATAAAAGCTTCAAAAATGATAATAATATAAATGTAACCTATAGCACAAAAATACTATTTTAAGAATTACACTATAAGTTTAATTTTTAAAGTAACATATAATTATAGGTAATTAATAAATAATATAAAAAACTTATGCAAAGTTGATATTAGGCAAAATAAAAGCAGATGCATTAGGCACATCTACTTTTAATAAATATTACATTAACTCAACAATAACAAGACAAAAGCAACTATAATGACTACCGTTATAGGGTTAATGCTAAAGCTTATTTTAAATTTCATATAAGCCACCTCCTCATCTAGTATTATTAACTGAGAAGGTAGCTTATATTCAGTTTATAAAAATAAGTACAAGCTTATCAATCTTTTTTTTTATTTGCAATTACAATAGTTTTCACATTTAGCCTGTTCTATAACTCTTTTTAATTCTTCCAGCTCTTTCTCACTCAAATCATTTTTGTACTTTATATATTCAACCTCAATCAAAGCTTTTATATTAACCTTCATAGAACTTCTCCTAGCTTTAATATATAAAAATGAGTTTAATAATAAATTTAGTAACATTGAATATTAAATTAAAAAGTAATATAATTATAGAAACAAAGTATATAAATTACAATTTTGTTTGATATAATCAAGTAGGCTCATGCGAGTCTAATATTGAAATAGAAATTAGTGCTCACACTTCAAAAAGAAAGGGATGGACTACCATGGGATTAATTTATTCAAGTTCAGATTCTGAGAATTTGATAAGTGGCTTAAGAGCGAATATTGGCTCAGCAAAAGTAGCACTAGAGGATTTGGTCAGTGCAAGTAAGAGGCTAACAAGTTCTATCGGAGCAGGTAAGGCCTTAGATGGTTCGGCGTTTAATGCAGGAAAAGATTTATTTTCAGCATTGATTATTCCAACGATTCATCGAGCTTCCTCTGTATTTGATGACATGAAAAAGCATCTTAGTCAGTACGAGAGTGCAAATGAAGAAGTTAGTGGCGAAGGTGTGCTAGATGAAGACAAGCTCAATGCTAAGAAGAGATCAATACAAGAAATTAAAGCAGCAACAGATGATACCGCTAGTACTTTGCGAGCAATGGCTTCAGCAGCTGACGCGGCGTCTTTGTATTCTGTTGCATCATCGCTTAGCGAAGCTGCACAGTCTCTTGAAAATTATTCTGAAAGCCTTCAACAAGATTTGGATAAAATTGAGGATAAACTGAGAAAACTTTATAAATTTAATTCGGCAGTGAATGGGTTGTTCAATGATGATTTGAATAATTTTAAGCTCGTTATGCAGAGTGTAACAGTACTGAATGAGACAGTTGTCGATTCAAAAACTGGAAGCTATACATTGCCAGCGGGAATTGATCAATCTTGGTTTACATCAATAAAATCTGCAGATGAAAAAGAAAAACAAAAAAAAGCACAAGATGCCAAATTAAAAAGTGTATTAGACAAGTATTCGTTACAAAAATCGTTGGAACAGTTGTACAATATTGAATTTAATGTAAAAGCAAATAAAGATATAGTATTTGCCAAAGGTAATATAACATGGAATTATATTGGTGCTGATATGACTGCTGTAAGAAGTCGATTAAATGACCCCAATTGTGAGTTTACGCTCTCTCCCGAAGATGTACATGATAAGGAAAAAGCGGATGCAAATGAAAAACTAAAATTATCTCCGGAGCAGTTAGCAATAATATATTTATATGACCCGAATGGTGTGAAAGAT
>NZ_JBJIAA010000032.1:0-20110 GCF_045310695.1 Clostridium neuense | reverse complement strand
GTTCCAGATATAATCTTAATGGCATCAGGTTCAGAAGTAGAACTTATATACAAAGCTCATGAAGTATTAAAGAAAAATGAAATAGATGCTAGAGTAGTAAGTATGCCATCCTTTGAACTCTTTGAAGCTCAAAGCGAAGAATACAAAGAAAGCGTACTTCCAAAAGCAGTAAGAAAGAGACTTGCAGTAGAAGCAGCTTCCCCTATGGGCTGGTACAAATATATTGGTCTTGATGGAGATATAATTGCAATGAACGACTTTGGAGCCTCAGGAAAAGCAGAAGTTTTATTTGAAAACTATGGCTTTACTGTTGAAAATGTAGTCTCTAAAGCTGAGAAAATGCTAAACTAATTATACTATTTTTACAGATGAAAATTTAATAAGCATAATTATAAAAGACTTGCTTTTACAACAAAAACGGCAAGTCTTTTTACTGTGCTTAAGATTTTTATACTGTTATTTATAACAAATGCATATTTACCGGGTTTCATCATGATATCCTGTTTTTCCAGTTAGAAGGTGAAGTTCCAGTGTACTTTTTAAAATGCCTGTTAAAGGAGGAAAGTGAGTTATAGCCAACTTCAAGTGAAATTTGTGAAATTGAATAAGTTTTATTGTAGAGCAGTTGAGAAGCAATTTTAATTCTAGAACTATATATAAAATCCATAGGTGAAGTACCCATTACTTTTTTAAAGTAACGTCTAAAGCTAGATTCGCTCATACTGCATTTTTGTGAAAGTTCACCAATTGTTATAGAGCTTGTAAGATTACTTGATATAAAGTTTAAAGCAGGAATCAATTGCTGATAATCCTCACTAATATTGTCTAAATTATTTGTTCTGTTGAAGTTGAGAGAAAGCGTTTCTAAGGATGAAATTAGTGCCAAGCTTAGTCCGATTACAGAAGTTTTGTAGTTTGTATTTCTTTTTGTTAAATTATCGATAATCATTTTAACTAGGTTACATATTTCAGAATGGTTTTTGGAATTAAGAATATGAGGAAAATCCAGTAAAGTGCTACTGCCTGTTATAAAAGCTTCTAATGGTTTGTTTTTGAATAGTGACAGTAAAGCATTTGGCTCTATCATAACAAAACGCCAGTAACTCATATCAAATGAATTGCTATTTGCAATGTGTATTTGATTATTAAAGATTATAGACACATCGCCTTTGGAAAAGGGTAATATTCTATTTCCTACTAAGAATATGCCGCTGCCTCCATAACAAAAGCCAATCTCAAGGCAATTATGATAATGCATGTGGTTTCCCTTTGCTGGTGGAGAATGAGGACTACCGTCAAGGTCGTAGATAGGAAAGTCAGTTGCAAAGGAATATGGTACATAATTTATATTATTAAGTGAACTTGGATGAATCTGCATAGTATCACCTCTTTTTTGCATAGAATTTAGTAATTATTTTTATTATACTACAATTGTAAACGATATTATATAAAATAAAGATGAAAAAGTTTAGAAAGAGGGGTTTAATTTTGAGTTATCCAAAAGTGCCTAGTTTTAATAAAAAAATTGAGCAAATTATTGAGTATGTAAGGCTTAAACACGAATTTGGAGCTGAGGGGATGGAGGAGATACTTTTAGAAGTAGAAAAAAGTCTTGACTTATCCTTAGAAAAAATAAAAGGTTTAGAGATAAATAAGAAAAAAGTAGAATTAGAGCCAGATGATCTTTTGAGTATTAAAAAGCTTAGAGATAATGGACCTAGAAGGCTTTGGGATAAAATTGATATTGATACTTATAGGGATAAACTTGAAGGAGCATTTTTAGCGCGTATGGCAGGATGTATATTGGGAGCTCCTGTAGAGGCTTATTCGGTAGAGCATATGGAAAAGTGGGCCAAGTACACAGGAAGTACATTTCCACCTACTGATTATTGGAACATGATTAAATATCCGTATGATTTAAGATATGAGAAAAGCGATTATATTTCGTATACCAAGAGAGGTATGGATAAAGTGCCTGTAGATGATGATATTTCATACACTTTACTTGGACTATTAATTGCAGAGGATTATGGAGTGAATTTTACAACGAAAGATGTAGGAGAGGCATGGGTTAAGTATTTACCATATGCTTGTACAGCTGAAGAAATAGCTTTAAGAAATCTTCAAAATGGTGTTAAGGCTGAAAAAGCAGCTGAGATAGATAATCCATATTGCCAATGGATAGGGGCTGACATACGTTCAGATCCATTTGCTTATATTGCACCTGCTTATCCCGAAAAGGCAGCAAGTATGGCTTATCAGGATGCATATGTAAGTCACAGAAGAAACGGAATTTATGGAGAAATGTTTTTTGCTGCAGCGCAATCAGCTGCTTTTGCTGTGAATAGTCCTGTTGAAGCTTTAGAAATTGGATTATCCGAAATTCCAAGCAATTGTAGCTTGGCTAAGGACATAAGATGGGCGCTTGAAGAGGGTAAAAATGTAAAGAATTATAAAGAGGCTAGAGAATTAGTTGAGAAAAGGTTTGAGGGAATGAGCTATTTACATACCAATAACAACGCATGTCTGACGGTTTTTGGGCTTATGATTGGAGGAACAGATATGACAAAGGTAATTTCCGAAACGGTTGCAATGGGTATGGATAATGATTGCACTGCGGCAACAGCGGGAAGTATAGTAGGCGCAATAGTTGGGAAGAAGGGAATTCCAGAGCATTGGTATAATGGTTTTAATAATATTGTTGACAGTTATTTAATTAATGTAGGTGAACTCAAAATAGACGATGTTATAAGAAGATTTGAAGTTCAAGCAAAAAAAGTTTATTTAGAATAAAAAATTATTCTTAAGAAAAGCTGAGGTCTAAGTTTTTAAGACCTCAGCTTAAAATTTATAAATATTTATATAATTTTCACTATCCTAAACTTACAGATGGTAAAAAGGCTGTACAAGTTGCATATAATCTAAATTTGGCTTCTGCTAAGGCTATTAAAGTCTTTAAGGATGGAGGATTTGATAAAGCTGGAGGAAGAATAGGTATAGTTCTTAACTTAACACCTTCTTATCCTAGATCAAAGGAAAAGAAGGATGTGGAGGCAGCAGATTTTGTAGATTTATTTTTCAACAGAATGTTTTTAGATACAGCAGTAAAGGGAAAGTTTCCAGAAAAGCTAGTAGAAATTTTAAAAGCTAATTCTGTTTTATGGGATTATGCAGAAGAAGAATTGGCTTTAATAAGCGAAAATACTATAGATTATCTTGGAATAAATTACTATCAGCCAAGAAGAATTAAAGCTAAAGAAGAAATATTTGATAACTCAAAAGGCTGGCTTCCAGATAAGCACTTTGATAATTATATAATGTCTGGTAGAAGGATGAACCCTTACAGAGGATGGGAGATATATCCTAAAGCAATGTATGATATAGCAATTAATATAAAGCAAAATTATAACAATATTCCTTGGTATATATCTGAGAATGGTATGGGTGTTGAAGGTGAAGAAAAATTTATGAATAAAGATGGTATGGTGGAAGATAAGTACAGAATTGACTTCATAAAAGAACATCTTCAATACTTGCATAAAGGTATTGAAGAAGGCAGCAACTGTTTTGGATACCATTTGTGGACTCCAATTGATTGTTGGTCATGGAGCAATGCTTATAAGAATAGATATGGATTTATCTCATTAGATTTAAAGACTCAAAAGAAGACTATAAAGGAATCTGGATATTGGTTTAAAGAAGTAACAAAGAATAATGGATTCTAAAGCTACATACGTAAGAATGCAAGTAATATTTTTAAAATTCAAAATTACTGTGCATTAAATAAGTGCACCTGGAGCAGTAGATAATGAAACTGACATTATAGGTGAAAGCAGTGCAGTTTCTCGCATTCATGGGTTTAACATAAAGAAAAGAATTAAGGATGAATTAGGATTGCAAGTTGATATTGAGAATGATGCTAACTGTGCTGGGCTTGCAGGGGTATGGATTGGTGCAGCAAAAGAAAATAAAGATCTGATCTTTGTTGTTTGAGGCTTAGGAATAGACGGTGCTGAGTTTGGATATATGATTATTTGTGAAAAATACGGTGTTTTTAGTATTTCTATTTTCTAATAGATTAATCATAATTGTTAAATAGAGATTAAAGTGCTAAAATATAATTAACCCGGTTATACATTTACTTGGTTATGCAAATAGTAAAATATTTTTTGAAAGGTGATTTTATAGAAATGGAAAATACTAAAGAATATATAAATGTAATTGGAGCTAGAGAAAGGAATCTTAAAAACATAAATATAAAAATTCCAAAGAGAAAGATAACTATTTTTACGGGAGTTTCAGGATCAGGAAAATCATCTTTGGTATTTGATACTATAGCAGCAGAATCTCAAAGACAATTAAATGAGACTTATTCAAGCTTTATTAGACATAAATTGCCTCATTATGGAGAACCAAATGTAGATGCTATAGAGAATTTATCTGTAGCAATCATTATTGATCAAAAGAGGATTGGAGGAAATGCAAGATCTACGGTTGGAACAATTACAGATATATATTCTCTCCTAAGGCTTTTATTTTCTCGCATAGGAAACCCTTTTGTTGGCTATTCCGATGTTTTTTCCTTTAATAATGTTCAAGGAATGTGTCCTAAGTGCCAGGGAATTGGAAAAGTTGATATGATAGATATTAATAAATTACTGGATAGAAATAAGTCCCTTAATGAAGGAGCAATTTTATTTCCAACCTTTGAACCAGGAGGATGGCGATTAAAAAGATATATACATTCAGGATTTTTTAATAATGATAAGAAGATAAGAGATTTTACAGAAGAAGAAATGAACTTGCTTTTATACAAATCAGATATTAAGGTTACTACTTCTGACCCTAATTGGCCCAAAACTTCACTTTATGAAGGGCTTATTCCAAGAATAGAGAGAAGTTTTTTAAAAAAAGAGGAAGGAGAGGCTATTAAGTATAAAAAAGAAATAGCTAAAATTGTTGGCAGAGAAATATGTCCAGTATGTAAAGGTGCACGACTTAATAAAGATGTGCTGCAGTGTAAAATAAATAATAAAAGTATAGCAGATTGTTCTAAAATGCAAATCACAGATTTATTAGAGTTTGCTTGTGCTATTTCCGAGCCTAAAGCATTAACTATAGTTAGTGCAATTGTACATCGCTTAGAACATTTAGTTTCTATTGGTTTAGGTTATTTAAGCTTGGGCAGGGAAACTTCCACACTTTCTGGAGGAGAATCTCAGAGAATAAAAATGGTTAGACAATTAGGCAGCAGTTTAACAGACCTTACTTATATTTTTGATGAACCTAGTATTGGTTTGCATCCACATGATATAGATAAGATTAATATACTTTTGAAACTTTTACGAGATAAAGGAAATACAGTACTGATTGTTGAACATGATCCTGATGTTATAAGAATTGCAGATCACGTTGTTGATATAGGACCGAAAGCAGGCATAAATGGCGGTAAAATAATGTATCAAGGCACGTTAGAAGGATTAGTACAATCAAATACGCTTACAGGAAAGTATCTACTCAGAAAACCACAGCTTAAAAGGAAGGTTAGAACCTCTAATGAGTGGTTGTCTTTAAAAAATGCAAATCTCCATAATCTTAAGAATGTAAGTGTAAATATACCTAGGGGAGTTATGACAGTTGTCACAGGAGTTGCAGGCTCGGGAAAAAGTACACTAATTAATCAGGTATTACCTAAGTTTTATCCTAACGTTATTTTTATAAATCAAAAACCAATACAAGCTTCAAAGCGATCTAATATTGCAACCTTTACAGGAATATTTGATAAGATAAGAGAGTTATTTTCAAAGGCAAATCATGTTAAGGCTTCTCTATTTAGCTTTAATTCAGAAGGGGCTTGCCCAAATTGCAAGGGCCTAGGGGTAACTTATACAGATTTAGCTTTTATGGATACGATAATTACTACATGTGAAGTGTGTCAGGGCCATCGTTTTAAAGATGAAATTTTAAACTATAAGCTTGGAAACAAAAATATAAGTGAAGTTTTAAATATGACAGTTGAAGAAGCTTTAGGTTTTTTTAATCAAAAAGAAATATGTGATATACTAAAAAGGTTAGTAGATGTAGGAATTAAGTATATTACACTTGGTCAACCATTAAACACTCTATCTGGTGGTGAACTTCAAAGGGTAAAACTTGCTTCAGAACTTGAAAGTCATGGAAGCATATATGTTTTGGATGAACCTACAACAGGACTTCATATGTCGGATATATCACAGCTTATAAAAATTTTGAATAGGCTTGTTGATAATGGCAGTACTGTAATTGTTATAGAACATAATTTAGATGTTATAAGTCAAGCAGATTGGATTATTGATTTAGGACCCTTTGCTGGTGAAAATGGTGGTGAAATAATGTTTGAGGGAGTGCCAGAAGCATTAATAAATAGTAATACATCTATAACAGGAAAATATTTAAAGAAATATATACAATAAGGAGAAAATGCTTATGCTTAAACAGGAACTAGAAGAATATTATATTCCTTTTCAATGTATGATTATAAGCAATATTAATAGTTTTAATATTGATGGGGTAACAACAGCACAATATAATGTACTGGATATTTTAGATAAGCGAGGCTCTAAGACTACAAAAGAATTAGCAGAAATTCGCGGGATTTCTCAAGCTGGAATGTCTAAATTAACAAAAAGACTTTTAGAAAAAAAGTATATTATTCAAAAAAGGCGTGAAACTGACAGGAGAAATTATGATATTTTAATTACTGAAGATGGCAAAGCTTTTTTATCTAGATCAGAAAAGTTTAGAAATAAAATTATGAATTTAATTGAAAATACTCTTACAGAAAATGAAAAGCAGTGTTTTGCTAAGTTATGCAAGAAAATTACTGATTCTTATGCAAATGAATATGGAAAGTAAAAATAAGCTCATTGATACTTTTCATATATTTCAATATAAAAGTAGAGCAGATAAAGTTTAAGTGAAGTTTATCTGCTCTATATACTGCGTCACTATAGTGAAACTAGCTGAACTATTTAAATCATGTGTACTAAAATGATCAGAAGATGGCATTTTAATGCAAATAAATTTTAAGTTTTAGTGCTGTTTATCTTTAATTATATAATGGTACTCTTTTAGTATGGAATTACTTCAATTATTGGCTTCAATACTCTTTAATGCTGAAGCAAAAGCATTTACACAATCCTCAATATCCTTATCATTTGACCAATCATTTCCAATTTCAACGAGTACGGATTTGTTAGATAAATCTTGATTGTAATAAAGGACACCATAGTTATAATAATATATGGCTGTTTTAACTTTGCTTGAATGTTTAATATAATCTGATATGCAATTGACAAACTTAAGATTTTTTTCATAGTAGGGGCTTTTCCTAGCAAGTACAAAATTAATTGTATTAGCATTAGCTTTGTTACCTGAATCTCGATGTACATCTAAAAGAACTGTATTTTGATAGTTTTTTACGTTTTTTGTTATAAGTTCACGAGAATTTTCATAGGATTTACAATAATCTTTAGGTAATGGACACTTAATGAATTTACTATTTAGATTGTTTTTAACAAGTTTATTGTTTATTAACGCAGCGACATCTGTTACTTTTATATTAGATGCAGACTTATAGTTTTCATCAGGATGGCTATTGTAAAGTACTATATCTGATGAAAAGGGTGTTGTAGAATTTATATTGTTGGCTTGTAGCGATTTTATATCGGTTAACAAGTTTTTAGTTGAAGAATTATTAATGACACTTTGATTAGTAACTCTTAATGGTTTTACTTGCATTTTTATTACTTTAGAATTATTTTTATATGCTCTGATATTTGAAGTATTTACAGTAATACTCAATCCTCCGATAACAGCCACAATTATACTTCCAATAAGTATGTTTTTAATACTTACCTTTTTATATTTTGCAATCATAATAAGCCTCCTTTTTATTTCAGAACTGTTTGTAAGCATTGGGGTTGTCCCTGCGAGCCTTTGATTATCTCCACTTAACTCTAACATTTTTATTATTGTATTCCCATATTTTATGTTATCACCCTTATTTAGATGGCAAATCACTTGATAATCACAGGATATTTCACAATCCTGTTTTATTTTATGAAAGGCATATAACAATATTGGGTTAAACCAATATATAGCCCATAATAAGGCTATAAGCCAGTTTATAATTATGTCCTTATTTTTTAAGTGGAATAGCTCATGCATTATAATATGCCTAAACTCTTCATCGCAAGCATTATTTGCTATGTTCATTGGAATCAATATCTTTGGTTTTAAAATGCCACATATGGAGGGGCTGCCTATTTGAGAAGAATACAGTAATTCGATTTTGGTTTTTATATTCATAGAATTTATGCAGTCATATAGAATTCTGTTGTGGCAGTATTTTGTATTTTTTGACGAGTTCTTAATGATTTCATTAAGCTTTTTATAGCCTATAACTAGTGATGTTAATAATATAGAAATGCCTAGAAGCCATATAAGCGATAAAAACTTTTTTATATTAGTTTTATTATTTTCCGGTATGTTAATTTTGATTATATTTTTTCTTAGAAAGTTATGAGAATTTGCTGAGGCTGAATTATTTATTATTGAATTTTGAGGTTGCCCTGAAGAATTAGTCAGCATTTCATTTGTATTTTTATATGCAATATTTTGTACATAAGATTTTCCACAGATATTAAAAATGTTTATGTGATAATTTGGTCCTAAGGGGAGTAAAAGTTTTATTATTAATATTAGCCATATATAGTAGTGAAAAGTACAGCTTAGTTTGTTTTTTAAAACTTTTTTAGCAGTTAATATCAATAGTGCAATTGCACTTCCAATTAAAGATGAAAGTACAGTTAGTTCAAAAGAATCTAAATAATTCATGTTAATCGACCTTCTACCTTTGATGTCCTAAATTTTATATACACTATTATTTCACCTCCTCGATTACAAATGTAATCCATGGTTTTAGTTTACAACTGTAATCCGTAATAGTCAATAACATTTTGGAAAAAAATTCAAAACAATATATATGGTTAACGAAAATTAACCTCTGCTTTTTGGAAGAGGTTAATTTTTTATACGAAATGAAATTTTATTTATCTAAATATAACTGTCTTAAACTCAAAATACTTATATGAATGTACACAGGTGGAATATTCAAATGCACGTCCGTTTTCCAAAAATCCGGTTTGGGTTACAATTGCTACAGGGTCGCCCTCTAAGAGATTTAAATTTTTCTCTATTTCCTTGTTGCTTGAAATAACATTAAATTGAAGAATTTTACTTGCTGAATATTTATTACATAAATCCTTTTCGAAAGGCAGTTGTTCATTTGCTTTAAAAGTTCCGTCTAGTATTTTGTTACGTATATCGTTTAAAATTTGAACATATTTTATCATAACAATTTTCTCATAGTAATTATTGGGATGATATTATTATAACATATGTTTATTGCTTAAAGTATATACTTATGTTGTAGAATGTATGAAACCAATAGCTAATTTGGATGAAACTCTAAATAAATTAGCTTATTTAAATATTATCTTTTGTTTATAATGTGATTTTATATTCTGGTTATTATAACTATAGTAAAGCTAAAAATAATTTGGTAATATATACATAAGAAAGATGATTTGGGGGTTAATTTATGAATAATGATAAGCCTATAATATCGATAAAGGATTTAAGAGTAAGCTATGGTGACCACGAGGTTCTAAAAGGTATAAACTTAGAGGTTTATGGTGGACAAATAATAGGATACATTGGGACTAATGGAGCGGGTAAAAGCACAACAGTTAAAACGCTTTTAGGGATAATTCCTGAGTACAGTGGTACAGTTGAGATATTTGGTAAAGATATTAGGCAAAGTGGTATAGATTATAAAAAGAGAATAGGTTACATACCAGAAGTTGCTGATATTTATGATAATTTAACTGCAAGGGAGTATTTAACTTTTATAGGAGAGGTTTATGGACTTGAGTATGAAAAAGCTGATGAAAAAGCCCATAAGCTCATGGGATTATTTCAAATACAAGATGCCTATAATTCAAGAATTTCTTCTTTTTCAAAGGGTATGAAACAAAAGGTTCTTATAATAGCAAGCTTAATACACAATCCTGATGTTCTGTTTTTGGACGAGCCATTGAGTGGATTAGATGCAAATAGTGTAATGATATTTAAGGAAATACTAACTGAGCTTTCTAATCAAGGTAAAACTATATTTTATTCATCCCATATTATGGATGTAGTTGAAAAAATAAGTACTAGAATTTTGCTTCTAAATAATGGAGTAGTGGCGGCAGATGGAAGTTTTGAAGAGCTTAAAAATAAATCACAAGAAGGTTCGCTTGAAGAGATATTTAATCAATTGACAGGCTTCAACAGCTATAAAGAATTAGCAGAAGGTTTTGTCTCCGTAATTGAGGAGGTGTAAAATTGAAAGAATTTGCGTTTTTAAAATTTTTAGATATGTTTAGTACTGCTTTTGGAAAGATGGGAATAGATTATAAAATCATGAGAAGACTTATTCAAATAAAGTTAACTCTGGACAAAAGAAGACCTAGTAATTTATTTCAAGGACGAAAAAGAAAAAAAAGCAATGAAAACTCTGATTACACGTTGTTTTTGTATGGATTTATTGGACTTATGTTTTCAATGACAATATTTACTTCTACAAATATTTTTGTAAAGACAAGTATTATAACAGGGATTATTTTATTTATGGTAATGACATCGCTTATATCGGACTTTTCAAGCGTTCTTCTTGATGTAAAGGATAAAAGTATTTTAAGTCCGAGAGCGGTTAGTTCTAAAACTATAAATGCTGCCAAAGTGATACATATAGCCTATTATCTTATGAAAGCTACTTTTGTTGTATCTATATTTTCTATGATTTTTGGAACTATAAAGTATGGTCCGATGTTTCTAATTATTTTTTTGGTAGAAGACGTATTTATGATGGGCTTTATTTTGTTTTTTACGTCTATATTGTATTTTATTATACTTTGCTTTTTCGATGGAGAAAAATTAAAAGATATAATAAATTATCTTCAAATAGTTTTAGCAGTTGCTGTGCTAGTAATTTATCAACTAATGGGGAAAATAATGAACATTTCAGAAACAGGCGGATATCATGAAGTTAAAGCTTGGACGTATCTTATTCCAAGTTCTTGGTTTGGATCAGTTTTTAGTGTTTTAATTGAAGGACAGAGGCAAACACCATATATTGTACTAGCTTTAATGGGGATTTTAATTCCAATAATCGCATTTATAATTTATGTAAAGTTTATATCTGTGTACTTTGAAAAGAATTTATCTAAGCTTATAAATTCAGATAGGGGAAATAAAAAACTTAGAAAAAGTGGTGGAATTGGTGACAAAATTTTAAATATAATTTGTCCAAACAAAGTGCAAAAACAATTCTTTAGATTTGCCAGTAACATGATTTCAACAGAAAGAAGGCTTAAACTAACTATATATCCTTATTTAGTTTTTGGAGCAGTATTACCTTTTGTTTTTGTATTTAACATTAATGCCACAATGAGTGGAGCGGCTGTATTAAATAAGATTGCTAATGGAAAATATTATTTTGGAGTTTATTATACTCTTGCATGTGCTTCTATGAGTATAGTTTATATGGGTAGAAGTGAGAAATTTAAAGGAGCATGGATTTATGATGTGCTTCCAATAGAGGATATGTCTCAGATTTATAAGGGAGCAACTAAGGCTTTTTTCTTTAAGCTTATGTTTCCAATAACCTTGCTTACTAATTTGGTATTTCTTGTTTTGTGTGGTGTTAAGATACTTCCAGATGTCATTGCAATGATGATTAATTTAGTGCTGTTGGTGTTAGTTTCAATTAAAATATCACCTAAAGAGTTGCCATTTTCAAGAGACTTTACAAACAAATACAGTGCAGGCTCTGCATTCGGATTTATGATATTGACAGCGGTACTAGGAGTTATTCATTATTTAGCTACTAGAGTAAGTTTTGGTATATGGGTATACATTGCCATAATTGTTGTTGCTATAGTAGTTTTATGGAATAATGCGTTTAAGTTTGAAGTTAAAAAGTTATAAAAAGGAAAGTGATTTCAATGAAATTCCTCACTAGTACTCTGGCAATTACATTAATAATAATAGTTATTGCAGCTATAATAATTTTTGTTGTATACAATAGAATTTCTAAAAATTATTATTTTGTTTGTCCTCACTGCGGTAATAAGTTTAAAGCTTCAGCTAAAAAATTGATGTTAACTCCGCATGCTATGGATGAAATTAATTTGAAATGCCCTAAGTGCAAACAAAAGAATTATATGAAGATGATAAAGGATTAAAAATCAAGCTTCGTGTAGGTTGGAGCCAATCTAATTGAAAGAAGAGAAGTAATATTTATAAAAAGACGATTTAAATGAAAGGTTTATTAATTTCATTTAATGGTCCGAAATAATATTACTTCTTTTTTTGTACATAAAAGCCATTAAGTATGAGAAAAATAAATTTGAATACAAAAGAATAAGGTGATTTTTATGAAAAACAGTACGGGTGTTGTTAAAAAAGCACTGGAGTTTATTACATATAAAAAAAAGCAGGAAGAAAAAGAATTTTCTATACCAGAGGTTAATGAAAGTACAGATGGAGATCAAGAGGTTAGTGATAAAAAGGAAAACACAAAGGTTCCAGTTTCAAGGGAGATAGAAGATAATATTGGTTATGTACAAAAACAATTTAATTATCCAATAAATAAGGACATTATAATAAGAGAATTTAAAGCACTTGGTAAGTACAGGGCATTTATAGTATACATTGATGGAATGGTAGATAGAATAACAATAAACAATTTTATTTTAAGACCACTATTGAAGGCTAAGTTTTCAGAAGAAGAACAAAAATATGGTATAGATTATATGCTTGAAAATGCAATTGAGACTAACCAAACAAAAAGAGTTTTTTCTTATGAGGAAGTTATAAATGAAATACTCATGGGGGACACTGGAATTTATGTAGATGGCTGCGATTACTATATTTTTAACGAAACAAAAGGATATGATAAAAGAGGAGTTGAAGCTCCTAGAGTAGAAGGGGCTGTAAGGGCACCACAGGAAGCCTTTAATGAAAATTTGCGTACAAATGTAACATTGCTTAGAAGAATTATAAAGAATAAAAATTTTACAACAGAATTTATGAGTATAGGAAAACAAAATAACAAGCAGTGTGCTATGTGCTATATTAATGGTCTTATAAATCCTGCTATTGTAAGTGAAGTTAAAAGAAGATTAAATGGCATAGAAACAGGGGAAATAGAAAACTCCGGTATGGTAGAGCAATTTATTGAAGATCATCCAATGTCTCTAATTCCAACAATCCTTTCAACAGAAAGGCCAGACAAAGCAAGTGCAAATATGCTTGAAGGTAAAGTATGCATTATAGTAGATGGATCTCCGTTTGCATTGGTTGCTCCAATAACTATAATTGATTTGTTTCATACGCCGGAGGATATTTCTCTAAAATGGCAGTATGGAACCTTAAATAGAATTGTAAGAATATATGCTATATTTGTAGCAACACTTCTTCCGGGATTATTTATAGCTGCCACAAACTTTCATCAGGAGATGATACCAACAGAAATTTTAATTGCTATTGCAAAAGCAAGGGAAAACGTTCCTTTTCCTACTATTTTGGAAATTTTGTTAATGGAATCATCTTTTGAGCTTATACGTGAAGCAGGTATTAGAATACCAGGAGTACTCGGCAGTACTATAGGTATAATTGGAGCCATAATACTAGGGCAAGCGGCTGTACAGGCGGATTTGATAAGTCCTGTAGTAATAATTATAATATCAATTACTGGACTGGGGACTTTTGCTATACCGGATTTTTCCTTTGCTCTAGGAATTAGAATAATAAGGTTACTATTTATAGCAGCGGGATGTTTTTTGGGCTTTTATGGGATAACGCTTATGATGATAATAATAACGATTTTTTTAATGGATATAAAATCCTTTGGTGTGCCGTTTATGTCTATATACGTGCCTAAGGTTCATAAAAATCAAGATAAAATTATAAGATATCCAGTGTGGAAGCAGGAAATTAGACCAGATCAATTTAACCCATTGAACGTAAGAAGACAGCCACAAATATCTAGGAAGTGGAAAAACGAGCAGGGGGGAAAAGATAATGGAAAACAAAAGTGATGAGTTTGGAACATATGAAACTATAGCAATAGTTACTATGGCAATGGTTGCAAAGATTTTGTATACTAGTACATCAGCAACGATTAAATCAGCTGGTACTGCAGCATGGTATATGACCATAATATCATGTATTGTAACTATAGTATTTTTTCTTTTGATATATAAGCTTATGGCAAGATTTCCTGGAAAGAATATATTTGAAATATATGAGGCTGTTTTAGGAAAGGTTTTAGGGAAGCTTGCAACAATAATTTTTTCTATATATCTAATGTTTTATTGCAGCTCTAGTATAAGAGAATTTGTTGAAATGATAAAAAGTTACAGCTTACCAAATACGCCTCCTAGTATTATTATTGGCACATTTATTTTGGTTTTAGCCTTACTCTGTTACAAGGGAATTGAAAATATAGCAAGGTTTTCCTATCTCATATTTTATCCTGTTTTATTGGGCATATGTTTAATATTAGTTTTAGCGATACCCTATTATAAACTTAATTATATTAAACCGTACTTTGGATATGGTTTCAAAAAAACTGCATTTGTAGGTTTCTTGAGGAGCTCTGCATATCAAGAGGTGCTTTTATTGTGTTTTATTATAAAATCCATACATGGGCTCAAAGATTTAAAAAAAATAGGTTTGGGTACGATTTTATTATCGGGAGTTTTTTTTTCAGTAACTATACTTTGCTGTATTATGAATTTTGGATATGGAACTGGACAAGAAAATGTATCAGGAGTGTATCAACTATCTAGAATGATATACTACAATAGATATTTTCAAAGAATTGAAGCTGTATTTCTCTTTATATGGGTTCTAGCGGCGATTCAAAATGCTGCACTTTCATTGTATTTTTCTATAATTACCTATTGTGGAAGCTTTAATATAAAAGAGTACAAAAATTTAATACTTCCGTTTTGCTTTTTTGCATTTATGGGAGCTTTAATCCCTAGCAACTTTCCAGAGGTAATTGAGATTAATATGATTGTAATTCGCCAATATGGATTGTTTTTTTCATTTGTACCTGCAGTGATCGTACTAATAATTTCTATACTTTTAAAGAAGGGTGGTGAAAAAGATAATGCTTAAAAGAGTAGGTTGTATGATAATTAGTATAATATTACTAATAACATCAACAGGTTGTGGAGACTCTTCCGAAACCGATGATAATATTTATGCTGTAACTGTTGGAATAGACAAGGGCTCATATAATAAAGTAATAGTTACAGTACAGTATCCTACATATAAGGGTGGTACGCCTGGAGGAGGTGCTTCACAAGGAGGAGGCTCGGAGAATAATGTACATTCAATTGAGGCTCCAGGTGTGATAGAAGGAATAAATCTTTTAAATATGGCTATATCGAGGAAAGTTTCTCTTAAGCATATTAAACTGCTTGTTATTTCTGAAAAAATTGCTAGGCAGGGAGTAGCACAGTATGTTGCACCTTTTTCAAGGTATAGGGAGCCTAGAAGGGCAATGGCTGTAGTAATTACTAAGGATAATGCAGTAAGTTTTATTAAAGAAAATAAATCTAACATAGGTACCAGTATTACAAAGTCTATAGAACTTATGGAAACTCAATCAAATACTACAGGATTTTTTCCAGACACAAAATTTTATGAATTTTATGAAGGCATATTTGGTAATTATGGTCAGGGAATTGCTACATATGCAGGAGTAAATAACTTTAGTAATCTTTTGCTAAGGGATATTGGGCAGAATCCGCCAGTTGTAATAAATCCAAATTATTCACCAGGTGATCTCCCAAGAATTGGGGTTACAAAAAGAGAATTTGTAGGAACCGCTGTTTTTAATGGAGATAAAATGGTAGGATCATTAAATCCATGGGAAACCCGATATCTACTTTTAATAACAGGTAAATTTGATAGGGGAATATTTGCTGTTTATGACAAGCTAGGGGATGAAAATAAAATTGTGTCTTTTGAATTAAAATTAGCACGTAATCCTAAAATTAAAGGTAAATTTGAAAATAATAAACCAGTTATCAATATAGATCTATATTTAGAAGGAGAAATTACAGGTATTCAAAGTAGAATTAATTATGCTAATATACATTTAATTGAAAATTTAAACAGTCAGATAGAAAATTACTTAGAAAAAGATATAATAAAAACTATAAATAAAACTCAAAAGAAATATAAAGCAGACGTATTTAATTTTGGAGAACAATTTGCAGGCTACTTTCCAACAATACAAGAGTGGGAAAAATATAATTGGCTTAAACACTATGAAGAAGCAAAGATTAATTTAAGCGTAAAAGTTGATCTTAGAAGAACGGGAATTAGAACTAGAACTTCGCGTATTTTCTCGAATCAAGGAGAAAGTGAGAGGTGAATGAGAAATGCTTTATTTGCTTTGCTTGTTTATAATAGCCTGCAATTATTATACATTAACTTATGGAGTATATTTGTGGAAAAGTGAAAACAATAGACTTGGAAGTATAGGAACAATTATTATAGCAGTACTTGCAACCGTTGCTCCTATACTGGTGCTTTTTATTAGAAGATAATTTATGTGAAGCCTCATTAAGCTTTGAATTATAATGCTATTTTTAAATCTGCGCCAAGAACTCCAACAATTTTATTTTTAGAATTCATTATAGGCATTGATACTGTAACGCATGGATTTGATGTTATGGCTGAGATATAAATATCTGAAATGTATTCTTTGCCATTAATACTTTCCTTAAACCATTGCCGTACATTAGCATTAGCTATGCCATTTGGAGGATTTGAGTAAATAAATTTGCCTTTAGCATTATTTGTCCATATTGCTTCTATAAAGGAATACTTATTCAAAATTTCGCTAAGTAAGTTTTTATGAAAAGTTTCATTAAGAGAGAAAAGTTCATTTTTATTGAGAAGATCATTTTTAATAAGGTCTATTGCTTCTCTACACTTAGTCTTTACTTTATCACTATTTAATTTGCCTATATCTGCTTCAACTTTTTTTGAAAATGAACTTAAAGATGACGAAGCATCAATTAAGAAGTTCTTCATTTCTATTAAATCTTTTATATTTCCATTTTGAGCTTTTACAGAGGTATACATACTATTAACATTTAAGTTTATATTATCAAAGCTATTTTGAATTTTATTAAATTCGGAACTTATAGTTTCTATAGATTGGGATTCTTTATCTGTTACACTTAGAATTTCATCAACAGAGTTTAAAATATCCTCAACAGAATATTTTATTTCATTTAATACTTTTTCTATATTTTGAGAATAAGTTACACTTTTTTCAACGTTCTTTTGATTTGGTACCGCATCTTCAACTACTATATCTACTTGCTTTTGAATTCTTTCAACTAATTTTGATATTTCGGAAACAGAAATTGAACTGTTTTCTGCAAGTTTTCCTATCTCTTTTGCAACTACACTAAAACCCTTGCCGTATTCTCCTGCACGAGCAGCTTCAATTGAAGCATTTAAAGAAAGCATGTGGGTTTGTGCTGCAATAGAATTAACAGTGTTTAGTATAGAATTTATTTCCGTGGAAATTTGTTTGAGTTCATTAATTCCTTCAACAGTTTTATCAGTAGATGACTTTATTTCTTTTATAGTGTTAACTATTTGCATTATTTCGCCTAGCCCATTTATAATTGTATTTTGAGATTTATCAGAAGCAGCGGATATATTTCTTGAGGTGGTTTTTACATTTTCAAATAGAGTGAGTATTTCCCTTATTTTATCAAGGGTGGTATTAATTTTGTCATAACTAATGCTACTTATTTTAGAAAGATTTTCAGCATCTTTGTAAAGTAATTCGGTAGAAGAGGATGTATCTTCTATAGTTAATGATAAATCATCTGTAACGGAAGAAATTTTGCTAAATAGTACTTGAAATTTAAAGTTATCCTTAAGTAATTTTTTTCTAAGAGAATCAATTAGATTTAAGTGAGAATTAGCATGTGTATCGTCTACAGAAAAATAGTAATTGTCATTTAATAGCTGAGATAAAGTATTAGATGTAATGCTTTTGCTTCGACGGCTTGTATACATAAATATAGCACTACCTATAATTATGCCAACGGTTAAACCCAAAAGAAAGTAAATCAAGATAAAGCCCCCCTTAAATATAAATTGTTTAAACTATATATGTAAAAGATGAGTTATTTATAATAATATGCATTGACCTTTAACTAATTATTAATTTTTAGAAAATTATACCACGATTAAGCAATATCAACAATAGGAATTTAAATTATAATGACGAAATTTCTAATTGGTGAGTTTAGTACGAATGCTGTATAATGTAATAAACGTATAATTGTTGGAGGAGAATTATGGAACAAAATAAAGCGTATATAAATTCATTCAGTAAAATATGGCATAAGCTGCTTAAGCTTTCGTATGGAAGCAGTGATACTGGACAATTTAAGGAAATGAAACAATTATCTCATGTTGAAGTAAGCATAATATCCTTGGTTTATGATAATCCAGACATAATAATTAGAGAAATATGCGAGAAAATAGATGTTCCCAAAAGTTCCATGACTAGCATGATAGATAGACTAGAAAAAAAGAATTACCTAACTAGAGTAATTTCAAAGCGTGATAGGCGGTCTTTTGGGTTAAAGCTTACGGAAGAGGGAATGAAAATTCAAAATCAGCATGAGGAATATGAAAAACATATTTTTAATGAGATCATTAATGCATTAGATACAGA
The DNA here is from genome assembly GCF_045310695.1 of Clostridium neuense. Lineage (NCBI taxonomy): Bacteria > Bacillati > Bacillota > Clostridia > Eubacteriales > Clostridiaceae > Clostridium > Clostridium neuense. The sequence goes on along the minus strand of NZ_JBJIAA010000032.1, from coordinate 1,230 downwards.
TGAGGAAAAGGAAACTTTTTTAAAGCTTACAGATAAAATAGCAAATAATTTGAAAGAATTCTTTTAGAAAAAATTCATGTGGTTTATTACCATGTGAATTTTTTTTATATTACAAAGGTACTATAAACTATAAAACACTATTAACAGTATAGTACGATAATAGCATTATTATCATAAAGGTACTATTTTGAATTATTGAAAGAAGGGTTTACATTGAAAAAGATAGAAAAAATTGATTTTACATGTGGTGATATAACTAAAAATATATTGTCAATGGTAATACCACTTACAATAGCATTATTGTTTAATACGTCAGGAACAATAGTAGATAGTTTATGGGTTGGAAACTTGGTGGGAGAGTTGGCAATGGCTACAGTTTTTTCACAAGCCTTTACGATGCTAGTTTCTAGTTTTTATATGTTTAAAGGTAAAATAACATTAAGCATGAAAACTTTTGATTTTAAGATACTAAAAGCAATTGTAAAGCAAGCTGTTCCATCAATTGTTCAACAAAGTATGCCACCTTTAAGTACAAGTTTTGTAACATCAGTAGTGACTGGCTTTGGAGTAGCAGCTATCTCAGGGTTTGGAGTGGCAGGAAAAATAGAAACTCTTTTACTGTTACCACCTATGGCTTTTAATATGGTATTAACATCATGTGTTGGGCAGTGCTTTGGAATTGGAGGTTCATCTGCAGTATTTGTTAAAAATTATTTTATGATAATTTCCGTAGGTTATATATGCAATGTAATAACAAATTGTGCTTTGGGTGTTATAAATGGATATGGAAAATCATCAGTTAGCATGTTTTTAATGTTTTTCTATTATGTTATTGTTCGTATTCCTTTGGCATTTATTCTTTCAAAGACATCGCTTATGTTAAATGGTATTTGGATAGCTGTACTTATTAGTCATGTAGCAGCATTAATTGCAGCAAACATATATTTATACCATAAATTCAAAAAAGTGGGAAATGACATCATCTTGGAAGATTAAATAAATTCAATTGTTTACAAAGATTCACACACAAAATTCCGTAGGAACGGAGGAATTTTTTCCTTGAACTACCGTAGAGGAGAAGTAACAATGCTGAAGGAACAGTTTAAAAGAATCCTAATAAATCTTGATAAAAAAATCGTAAAATACTTAGATGTTTCAATTGTCTTGTACTATAAGTGTAGATACTTAATCTCATTTGATTAAGTAATCTGCACTTATTTTTATTATAAT
>NZ_JBJIAA010000031.1:0-20471 GCF_045310695.1 Clostridium neuense | reverse complement strand
CTATTCAAAAGAATTGCTGGTTCATTATCTTTTCTCTGTTTAATTTTCAAAGTTCAATGTGCTGTACGAGACAGCTTATTTATAATATCATTTTTAATTTGCTCTGTCAACATTTTTTTTAATGTTTTTTCAGAACTCATTAAGTACTGTCATCTTGCGACGACGTTTAATATAATAACATGTTTTTAATATCATTTTGTTTGTATTTTCTTTGTTTGTTCAAATTATAATTTCAATTCGACATATTACTCCATTTATCTTCCTTTATCTTATGATGACACTCCAGGCATAGCTTATTCCTAATCTAACTATATTATCTTTGGATAAGTGCTTATAAATAAAAAAAATTTCCTTATACTAAAGGCCTTACTTCATTCCCCCTAATAAACAAGACAGAATTTCTTACACTAAAAAGCAACGTAAGAAATCCTGTCTTTAAAACAGTAATATATATTTACAAGTAAATATTCTCATAGAATAAGAATAAACTTTACTATTTTAACATTAATATTTCTAGATCTTATTAAGTCATACTAAACGCTGAAAAATCAAAATAACTATTCCTTTACGACCCTCATATAATCTTTTACTGTTATAAAATAATAAATACTATAAATTATTAAATATGCTACCATTATAATTGCATATTCCTTAACAATTTTGAGTTCCAGCAATTTGCTTATAGAGAATGACGCTGCGTAAGTATTTAAAGCTGCTAGTAAAAATGGAACACCAAATAAAATTAAATTTTCTATTAATACCGCTTTTCTTATTTCATGTTCACTGACTCCTATTTTTCTAAGAGTAATAAAATTTTTCTTATCCTCCTTTGCTTCCATAGACATTTTAAAATATATTATGCTACCAGTAGCCATTACAAATAGAATTCCTATAAATAAACCAACAAACGCAAGTACTCCCATTATCTTCATTCCACTGGTATAATGCTCATAAAAAGTTGCTAAACTAGCTTCCTTTGGCATATCATCTTGTAATTTATCTGTGAACTTTTCAGCCCCAAAATCATTTTTAAGCATATACCCTGTAACATTAAAAAAGTTTTCAGATTTTGCCTGTCTTTTAATATTGTTATATACATTATCACTTACAATTATTATTTCTCTGCAATGATCTATCGCTATGAAATTTTTTGTATCTGAATTAGTTATATTAAGGTTATAATCTTTATTTCCAAATTTAAAGCTCACCTTTTTATTAATATTCCCTTTAGGATTTCCTGACATAGTATCTACTGCAACATAGTAACATTCATTATCATTTAAATTGGCTTTTCTATTGATTCCCTCATATGCATTGACTTTATTAAACTTACTTTCATTTAATATCGAAATATCAGACTTGTTATTATAAAATGGTCCATTGGCAGTTACCACAACAAAATTTATAACTGCTTTGTCTTTAACCGAAACTTCTTTATGTTCCTTCAAAGCATTATTAAAAATTTCATCTGAGTTTTTATTTCCACTTACATACTCCACCGAAAATGGGCACAAATTTCTCGCATTTTCTATAGATTTATTAAATCCTCCAAAGCAAAATAAAAGTGCACATAATGCGATAGTAGTAGTCACTGTTATTATGCTTAAACTTCCCACATTTCCTCTATATCTTTGATAAATCTGCGATATTGGTATAAGTCTAATTCCTTTAAAAATATATGGTTCATCTTTCTTCATTATATTTATAATTACCGCAGTAATAGAAGTGAAAAATAGTATTGTACCTATAACTATAAGTAATACCACCTTAGGTGCCAAAATTATATTGTCTCCAAGTTTTTTTATAGCAAGATAGTATCCAAAGCTCATAAAAATAAAAGAAACTACACTCATTACTAAAGTTAAAATTGATATCTTTAATCCTCTTTCTATCTTTTTAGCTGCATTAAACATATCTATAAGACTACTTCTGCTTATCGTTAAGTAACCGTTGATACTTATTATAAAAAATATAATTGCAAACACCATAAAAGATGAATTAAATGCTTTAAGGCTAAACTGAAATTCTGCTGTACCTTTAGCCCTCATAAGTTCAAACAGCAGCATAATAAAAAATTTATTAAAAACAATGCCTAAAATTATTCCACTTAAAAATGACATCAATGTAATCATCAAATTTTCAGCAAAATTGAGAAAGGCAACCTGACTTTTAGATATTCCGAGCAGCATATACGTTGCAAATTCTTTTTTTCTAGCTTTTATAAAAAACGAGTTTGAGTACCATATGAAAAATACAGAAAATAATATGACAAGCCCTAAGCCTATTTTAAGTAAAATCATACTTGACTTCATTTTACCAAGCGTATTTTGAACATTCTTATTATAAGTTATAGATATAAAAAGATATAATACAAATACACTGAAGCTTGAACTTAAAAAATACGCCCAGTAGTTTTTAAAATTACTCTTTATATTGCTCACTGCCATTTTACATAATGTCATCCGTATCACCTCCAATAATAGAGAGCACTTTCAATATATTCTGATAAAAATCTGCTCTGCTTCTATCCCCCTTATATATTTCATTAAACAATTTTCCATCTTTAATGAATATTACTCTCCTGCAATAAGAGGCAGCAAAGGCATCGTGTGTTACCATAAGAATTGTAGCCTCATTTTTTTCATTTAAATATTTTAAAGAATTTAAAAGTTCTTTGGATGCCTTTGAATCTAATGCTCCTGTAGGCTCGTCTGCAAGAATCAGCGAAGGTTCAGTTATCATTGCTCTTGCCGCAGCAGCTCTCTGCTTTTGTCCTCCAGACACCTCATATGTATGCTTGTTTATTATTCTATCTATCCCAAGTTTTGTACTTATATCCTTGAGCCTTTTTTCAATAACATCATATGGTGTCTTAGATAAAGCTAAAGGCAAAACTATATTTTCCTTAATAGTCATATTATCAAGTAAATTAAAATCTTGAAATATAAATCCTAACTTTTCTCTTCTAAACCTTGATAAATTTGGCTCCTTGAGCTCTACTATATCTTTTCCATCAATAAATACATTTCCTGATGTTGGCTTATCTATAGTTGATATTACATTTAAAAATGTAGTTTTTCCTGAACCAGATGGTCCCATTATTCCAACAAACTCTCCGCTCTCTACTTTTAAATTAATATCATTAAGTGCTGTATACTTTACCCCTCCAAATTTAGAACCATAAACCTTTTTTAAATTTTGTATATTTAAAACTTCCATTTCTTATACCTCCATCGCGTTTCGTTAAAGTGAAACCAATATAAAATTTAATCTATACATGTTTCAAAATGATATGTTCAAGGTATTATAAGGCATATATAAATTTAATAGTTGAACTGGATTTCACTATACTTAAATTATATAAAAAAGCAAAATGTCCAGCCATTTTTTTGACTTACATTTTGCTTTTTAAACTTACATTTTTGTAACCTCGTAATAATCACACCATTTTGGGAAATGTATATACAGCTTAGTTCCTTTATTATACTCAGATTCTACACTTATATTATGACCTAATTTCTTAGCAAGCTTATACGACAAATACAACCCGAGCCCCGTAGATTTTGAAGCTTCTATTCTTCCATTATGTCCAGTAAAAGATTTAGCAAATATCCTACTTAAGTCTTCTTTTTTTATTCCTACACCGCTATCTTCTATTAATAAGGTTTTTTCATTATCACCTTGTGAAGCCCTTATTAATATTTCTCCACCTAAATTTGTGTACTTAAGAGCATTAGAAATAATCTGATTTACTATAAAAAGGAGCCACTTTTTATCAGTATCGACACTAAAATTATCATCCATTTCTAATTTTAATTTTATATGCTTTTTTATAAATATGCTTGAGTGAAGCTTTATGCTTTCCTTAACTAGTTTACCAACATTAACCTCAGAAATTATATAGTCCTTTGAAAAATCATCACTTCTTGAATAATAGAGAACCTTTTCAACACAATCATCTATCCTATCTATCTCTTCTTTAAAGGATTTTAAATTTAATTCTTCACTTTCAATGAGAAGTTTAGAGGTTGCTATTGGTGTTTTTATCTCATGCACCCAAGCTGTTATAAAATCCTTATTATCATCAAATTCTCCTTCTAAATTATTTAGCTTTTCAATATAATTCATATACAGGTCTTCTATCATAGACATATAAACTTCATCCTTATGCTCAAAAGGCTTAGGCAAAATAGGTGTCTTGTCTTCATCCTTTTTACAAAGCAAAAGTTCTTTTATATATCTACTTTTTATGCTGTAATCATAAGCAATAAATATGCACATTAAAAATATGGAAACCAAAATCATGTACACAACATTTGATTTAACCATTCTATTTTGCTCGTCCAAATATGTAAACATCGAAACAAATGTTATTAAAAATATATAAAATATTATGAACCGTATATTATCCTTTAAGTATTTAATAAATATCATTTTATAACATATCCTTGATTTTTTATAGTTTTTATAAAATCTACAAGTCCAATTTCTTTAAGCTTTTTTCTGAGCCTATTTATATTTACTGTAAGTGTATTATCGTCTATAAAATTCTCATCCTGCCAAAGCTCCTGCATTATATCTTCTCTACTTACTATATTGTCGTGATTCTTCATTAGTACATAAAGTATCTTAAATTCATTTTTTGTAAGCTCAATAGTCTCATCATTATAGTAAACAGTATTATTCTTTAGTGAAATAACAACATTATTAAACTCAAGCGTATCTAAGCTTGTCTCAGCATACGAATAAGCCCTTCTTAAAACTGCATTTATTTTAGCTACAAGAACTTCAATAGAAAAAGGCTTTGTTATGTAGTCATCCCCTCCCATATTTACGGCCATAACTATGTCCATATTTGAACTTCGTGAGGACAAAAATACTATAGGTGTCTTTGATATGCTTCTTATTTTACTACACCAATAAAATCCATCACAAACAGGAAGATTTACATCCATTAAAACAAGCTGAGGCTCTAACCTTACAAATCCCTCAAAAATACTATTGAAATCTTCTACAGCATAAACTTCAAAAGACCACTTCTCCAGTGATTTCTTTAATATGTCTCTTATTTTTTCTTCGTCTTCTACAATCATTATTTTATACATAGTACACCCCTTAATCAGTGGACAGTTAACAATTGACAGTTATTAAGTTATAGCTTAACTATACACTGTCAACTCTCAATTGCCCTATGTCAACTCTCAACTGTTAGTGTATTGGTAATAGTAGCACTTAAGTTTTCCATTATATAATTTTCTATTTTTATTAGCTTTCTTCCCAAAAAGTTCTTCAAATTTTTCATGGGCTGTAATCACAAAATATGACCAATTATCAAGCTTTGAGAATACTCTTCCCATATCCCTATATAGTTGCTCTACCTGTTTTACCTCTCCAAGCCTTTCGCCATATGGTGGATTAGTTATTATAAATCCTCCCTTTTTGCTTGATGAGAAATCTTGCATTGGAAGCTTTTGAAAAGATATGTAATCAGCTACACCAGCCTTTTTAGCATTAGCTTTAGCAGTTTTTATTACCCATCCGTCCATATCAGAACAAAGTATATTAAACTCCTTGTTATTTATAGAGTTTCTAGCATGCTTTCTTAGGTCATTCCATAAATCTTTGGAAATTATATCCCAATCTTCAGATACAAACTTTCTTCTAAGTCCTGGTGCCATATTCTTTGCTATCATTGCAGCTTCTATAGCTATAGTTCCAGAACCACACATTGGATCTGCCAGCTGAATTTCTGGCTTCCACTTACTTAAAAGTACCATTGCAGCAGCTAAAGTTTCCTTTATAGGAGCACCACCGGAATTTTCTCTATATCCTCTTTTGTGAAGACCTTCTCCAGATGTATCTAAGGTTAAAGTGACTATATCCTTAAGAATTCCAACTTCTATTTTATATTCAGCTCCATATTCTGTGAATCTTTCGAGTTTATATTTTCTTTTCATTGCTTCAACAACAGCTTTTTTTACTATTCCCTGACAGTCTGGAACACTGTGAAGCGTTGACTTTATAGATTTTCCTGTAACATGCATGTAAGCATCTTGAGGCATAATATTTTCCCATCCTACCTTCAGAGTACCTTGAAATAGCTCCTCGAAGCTTTCTGCTTTAAATTCTGCCATTTTTATCAAAACTCTATCAGCAGTTCTTAGCCACAAGTTGCAAGTTACTATATCCATTTCATCACCCTCAAAGGTAACCTTACCATTCTCAATTTTTAAATCATCATAACCAAGCTCTTTAAGTTCTTTTGCAACTACAGCTTCCAAACCAAATGTGGAAGTCGCTATTAAAGTAAAATCCATTCTATAATCTCCTTATTCTAAAGATAACTCAATCATTATAATGCTATCTTTCAAGTATTATAATGATTGAAATAGTCTATATATATTTCTCATATAATTCTATTGGCAAATCATCGGGATCGCTAAAAAAAGTAAATTTTTTCCCAGTAATCTCGTCTATCCTGATTGGCTCAACAGCTATATTTTTATCAGTAAGCTCCTTTATTGCTTGCTCTATACTATCTATCTCAAAAGCCAAATGCCTCAGTCCTCTTGCTTCAGGATAACTAGGCCTTTTAGGTGCTTTAGGAAAAGAAAATAGTTCTATTTGATATTTATCTCCAACCGCTAAATCTAGTTTATATGACTTCCTATCTTCTCTGTATGTTTCATTAATAACTTTTAAACCTAAAATATCAGTATAAAACCTTTTAGATTTTTCATAATCTGAGCAAATAATTGCTACGTGATGAATGCCATTTAATTTCATTACTTATATCTCCATTTTATTATTTACTATTTTATAATTAGTTCTACAGGGCAATGGTCGGAACCCATAACCGTTGTGTGAATATCCGCACTAACAAGCTTACTTTTAAGCCTTTCTGATGTGCAAAAGTAATCTATACGCCAACCTGCATTCTTTTCTCTAGCTTTAAATCTATAGGACCACCAAGAATATACCCCTTCCTTATCCGGATAAAAATATCTGTAAGTATCTATAAACCCTGCTCCTAAAAGTTCTGTAAATTTGCTTCTTTCTTCTGGTGAAAATCCAGCATTTTTTGTGTTTGTCTTAGGATTTTTAAGGTCTATTTCCGTGTGAGCTACATTCATATCTCCACATACAATAACGGGTTTCTTTTCATCTAACCCCTTTAGATAACTTCTAAAGCAATCTTCCCATTCCATTCTGTAATCTAATCTTGCAAGCTTTTCCTTTGAATTCGGAGTATATACTGTAACCATATAAAATTCATCAAATTCTAGAGTAATAACTCTTCCTTCCTTATCATGCTCTTCTATATTCATTCCATACATACAATTTATAGGCTTAATCTTTGAAAATATGGCTGTACCTGAATATCCTTTTTTTTCTGCATAATTCCAATAATCGTAATATCCATCTAATTTTAAATCTATTTGCCCTTCTTGAAGCTTTGTCTCCTGAATGCAGAAAATATCCGCATCTACCTCTTTAAAATAGTCTAAAAATCCTTTTTGAACACATGCGCGAAGGCCATTTACATTCCATGAAATTAATTTCATTTTGTTTTCCCTCCCTTTATTTGAAGCAGAGGATAGAACCTAAAATACAATTATATAATATCCTCTGCACTTTCTCTCTCAATCTCTAAAGTATTTTCATATCTATGTTTTATTATCTCATATTTCATATAAAATAAAAAAGGGCTTATATCAAAATTTTTAACTTTATTATTTTGATATAAGTTCTTAAAAATAATCTTTTATTATAATTTATATTTTTCAAACAATAAATGTTTAAATTTTCAAAAACATATCCTGTAAGTTTTTACTTGATGTCTCAAGCTTGCTTATTGATCCATATATATTTTGGATTTTTGAATCTTCCTCTTCTATGCTAGCAAGAACCTCCTGAGTTGCTGCTGAATGCTCCTCAGAAATACTTGCTACATTTACACACTCATCATTAATCTCCTTAAATACCTCTGATATATTTCGTACAAGTTCTAATTCCTTTGAAACATATTTATTTATGTCTCCAAAAGATATCTTTACCCTCTTAAAACTTTCATTTGTATCCTCTGCCATTAATTTACCCTTTTCTGTTGAATTCTTTCCGGCTTCCACCTTTTCAAGAACAGCTTTAGTTTTTTCATTAACCTTAACTATAACGTTATTAATTTCTTCTGCAAACTTATTGCTCTGCTCTGCTAGTTTCTTAACCTCATCCGCAACTACTGCAAATCCCTTACCGTACTCACCTGCTCTTGCTGCTTCTATAGATGCATTTAATGCTAGAAGATTAGTTTGTTCCGATATTTCACTTATGCCTTTTAAGAAGTCACCTATTTCCATAATATTTTCCCTAAGTTCCTCAGTAGTCTCCAAAGATTCCTTCATTATTGAGTTTATTAATTCTATTTGACTATACATATCCTCTACCTTCTGTGATCCTGTTAAGGTAATCTCTGTAGCTTTATTGGAAATATCATTCATACTAACCGAAAATTCATATGTATTTGAAACCTTTTTAGCAGCTCCATCTACCAATTTATTTATACTATTAATGCTTTCTGCTTGATTACTAACACCGCTAGCCACCTCATTAATCGTGGCTACTATATCCTTACTAGCCCCACCTAAAGATTCTAAATTGTTTTTGCACTTTTCTATGCCAGTATTTAATTCCTTTGTACTTTCCTTTACTACACTAGATGATTGCTTTATTTTATCAAGTGCCTCAAAGTTACTTTTTTCAACTGATGCAATGGAGTTAATAAGTTCTTCTCCCCATTTAGTAAGAAAAAATAAAATTATAACGCATAAATCAATACATACCATAGAATTAAAAAAATCTCTTAAAGCCATCATAGGTTTGGTCAATTGTACTAATATGATTCCTACATTTAAGCATACCCCTATAGATAAAACAATAGATTTTCTCATATATAATGCAGCATCACATATTACAACACAAACGGATAAAATTGTTAGCGCTCTATTTATATTTTTTGCTTCTAAAATTACATACAAGCTTGTAAATAAAACACAAAATACTGTTATAAAGCCCACAAGCTGAGGAAATTTCTCTTTATGCATAAGAACTACTGACACAACAGTTCCAATAAGCAGAACTACAGCTGGTACAAAAAACATACTTTGATTCGTAAATACACTTAACGCAAACAGCGCTATAGTACATATCCCAATTATTAATGTATTAATTCTATTTATTTTTTTATAATAACTTAATATTGCAGTTTCATTCATATCTTTCAACTCCATTCCATTTAAAGTGACAAACTTATTTCTTGTAACTTTTGCTTTTTTAATTCCCCACTAAGTTCTGGAAGTGGCCATTCTATATAGTCCTTTTCTTCTTCGCTTGAGTCAAGCTCTGGTATTTCATATATTTTATCAATTGCCTCTTCTTTGCAATCCACCCATTGTCCTGATTTAATCAATTTTCTTTTTATAAAATAAGTTCTTAAAGTTTCAATTGCAAGTGAGATTACATACTTGTTTTTTAATGACAAGAGAGGGAACTTTTCACCTATCGCCTTAAAAGGCATAAGCATACAACTGCTTGGACTACAACAGCCTTTACCATTATACTCACAAAAGGGCTTTAAGCCTTTAGTACATTCACCTATAGTTAATCTCTTTGCTTTCATATTTTTTATATCTTGGATTTCATATGCCTTACCTTCTGAATCAAAATAATATATCTTATCTCCTACCTTTACTCCTCCCCCAATTATTACAACAAGTTCAAAGTTTCTATTAAGATTTTTAACATACCTCATAATTTCAAAAGATGTTTTTGTTGCTGCTAAACATCCACCGTCGCAAGCCTTTTCCAGTATCCTTACTGTTTCAGGCTTTACGTTATGTATATCCTCTATTACCGGTGCGTTATTTAACATGTGCCCTACTAATACCTTTACATTTGGGAAATTTCTTTTAAAATTATCATCCATTAAAGATGCTTCTGCCTTTCTAAAATGAACTACCTTTTCCGTTCCAATCACATTAACTGTATCATCATTAAAGCCTCTTTTTACTGCTTCAACCATAAGTTTATTTTCCTCTGGATCAATCCCCATCATCCTAGTGGCAACCCTATCTGTTTCTACACTATTATTTCCACTTATAATCACCCCCATATTAACTGGATCTACAGGTGCAGGAGTACATCCTTCTCCTCCTATAATTCCATCTATTATAGTTAAACTAGGTTTAAATAAATATAGTAAATCCACAAGTTTTTTATTTATATTGTAATTATGATTTCTTTGTCTTAAATTATATGGAATGATCCCCATAGCATTTTTAAATCCTAAGGTAACTCCTGTATACAAATTAGTTTTCATTTTAGGTACAGAAATATAAAAAGCTTTCCCATCTATAACATTTTTCATTATCTTGGGAATATACACTTCCTTCATAACCTCAGCTTTAGGAAGCATGTACCTAATTACAGGTTCATTTTCCAAAGCAACATATTTAATCCTGTGATAACTGGCTATCTTATTTATCCCACTTACTTTAAAGCTTACATTAGTAGGCATTCCCCTACCAGAAGACTCGATAATTATTATGTTCTCACTGATTTTTTTAAAATACGCTATTATACAATCGAAAACTCTAGGATCTGTAGACTCTGGATAATCATCATCTTTAAAACCCATATTATGATATACCGAAACAAGATTAGGTTTTATCAATATCTCCTTTCCCTTCATCTTTTCCACAAAATTTATTTTGCTATTTAAGTCGTCTAAATTTTTATAAATTGTTTTCCTTATAGATTTAACATCTTCCCTTTCAAAATATTCTTTACTTCCATAATTTCCGGGCAATGCAACATAGTCTCTTGAATAATCGAGCTTAGGTGCTTCAGAAACAACAACGTAGTTTTCCCCCATATCTTTTATTCACATCCTATCCAATATGCATATTCTATTCCATACTTTTAAATTATCGTATTATTTTACATTATTTATAATGAATTTTTAAAATTATTAGCATTTTTTAAAATCTACTTAACGCTATCTTAATGCAATAGTCTTAAATTATAAATATATAAGCTTTTAATTATTTAAACAAGGAGGCAAACTTTAACCCAGATAAAAACGAAATGAAAAAATAAATGAGAATAAACCTCTATTTTAAAGCATAACAGATTTATCACATAATAAATAACAAAAGTGCTGTAGAACTATTTTAAGTAGTTTTACAGCACTCTACTAAGCTTTTTCTGAAATTACAAAAGGGCTATTATCCAAGAAAGTTTTGCACATATCATGTTCACACTTAAAGCCATAATGCTCTAAAGCTTTTTGAAGTGCAAATAATGTATAGCTTACCTTATCTGGGTATGCATTTTCACCCATATGCCCTATTCTTAAAACTCTTCCTTCAAGATATCCAAATGAACCAGCTATCATGACATTGTAATTTTGAACCATATATTCTCTTAATTTCTTGTCATCTATCCCATGAGGCACCTGCACTACTGTTACCGTATTTGAAAATCCATCCTTCATATACAGGCTAAGTCCTGCATAAACAACTGCTGCTCTTGTAGCAGAAGCTATTTTATCATGTCTAAGCAGTATGTTATCATCTTTTAATATGTTATCTATAGCCGTGCTAAGTCCAACTATATCACTTATAGGTGGAGTATACGGAAACCACTTATCTTCATAGTAATTTTTCCATGAAAGAAGATTGCAATAAAATGATGCTATAGGAACCTTTCTATTTTCCATTGCCTTAAAGGCATCCTCGCTTATGCTTAAAAGTGTAAGTCCAGGAGGTGCGGAAATACACTTTTGTGATCCTCCAATAGCTATATCTATTTTCCAATCATCTACTTTTATTTCTTCTCCTCCCATAGCCGCAACACTGTCTACAACAGTAAGTATTCCTTTTTCTTTTAATAATGGACATATTTCGTTTATATCGTTTAAAGCTCCAGAGGGAGTATCGCAATGAACAACTGTTGCATATTTAAAGTCACTATCTATATCAAGGAAATTCTTTAACTCTTCAATACTTATTTTGTGCTTTTTATCTCCTCTAAAGAAAAAAGGTTCCCCTCCATATAGTTTTACAAAATCAGCAAATCCCTCTCCAAATATTCCATTTTCAATAACTAATACTCTATCACCCGGCTCTGTAAGAGAGGCACAAGCTGCTTCAAGTCCTAGTATTCCTTCTCCACTTAAAACTCTAACTTCATTCTTAGTCTTGAGCATTTTTCCTATCTTTTCACAGGTTTCCTTGTAAAAATCATAAAATTGAAGGTCAAGATCAGGATTGGTAGTTTGCGTAGCTCTTGAAAACCTAACATTTTCATTAACCTGTGTAGGTCCAGGAGTCATTATCATAGGTACTTTCATAAAAAATTCACCTCTTAAATATTCTATTTTTTGCTGTCTCTCCATTCCTGTAAAGTTTCATATTTATTTTTAGTTGTATCATAATACAATATTTGTTTATTATCCTTATTGATAGCAAATCTATATATATTAACATTATGATCTGTATGATTTTCTCCAACATAAATAACGTAATAGTCTCTTAGATACGTATCATTTGATGATGGATTAGGGGAACGTTCTATATATAAAATAGGTTTTACATTTTTATTTTTTGATAATGTATCCACAAAACTGCTAACCTCGGTAACATTTTGTTTAAGATAGTCTATAAGTTCATCCTTATTTACAGTATTTGTTGTACTTGATGAAGCTGATGTATTTGCTGCCATAAAATATTTGCTATCCTTATTATAATCTATACTATCTACTGCTTTTTTATCTTTACATTTAACTTTTATATCTATATCTTTATTATCATCTTTTATTTCGCAATCCCAATATCCATTAGCAGCTGCTACCTTTTGCACAAGATTTGAATAGTATGCTTTATTATCATCATTTAATTCTTTATTCAGGCTTGCATAAAATATGGCATATGTTTTATTGTCTTTAAGCTCTACTTTATTAATCTTAATACCTGCAGCACTGAACACGTCCTTAACTGGATGACTCCAATTGTCTATATCATTAATAACTTCATCAGTATTTGTCGAAGTATCTGTTTTATTAGAAGTTGATGCTAAATTAGTCTTTTTACTAGTGGACGCTGCACTTTTACTTGAAGTACTTTTAGTATTATTAGAATTATTTCCACATGCTGAAAATGTAACAGTTGCAATTAATAAAGTTGTAATCAAAATAGCTTTTTTCATGTCATATCCCTCCCTTTTATATATATTATCGCTTAAAAAGCAAATTTAAACAACAATTTATTTCAGTATAAATTGTTAAAATTTAATATACAATACCTTTGATACATATGTTAAAATAATTACTAAACTATGTAACTTGAGGAGTGTTAGATACATGAATGAATATGATTTGATAAAACTAAGGATAAAGGAAATATGTGAAAACTATGATAAATCCTCTATCGGAGGCTGGATTACAGGAGATGGCCCAATACCTGCAGATATAATGTTTATTGGTGAAGCACCAGGTAAAAACGAAGTTGAATCTGGCAAGCCATTTGTTGGAATGGCAGGCAAAACCTTTGAAGAATATTTAAATTCCATAGGTTTATCAAGAAAAGACGTTAGAATAACAAATACCTGCTTTTTTAGGCCTATAAAAATAAACTTAAGCAAATCTGGTAAAACTACTATAAGCAACAGACCTCCAAAAATCTCTGAAGTAAACTTATTTAAAGAGGTTTTAGACAAAGAAATAAAGCTCGTAAACCCAAAAATTATTATAACCCTCGGCAATGTTCCATTAAAAAGACTTACAAATTTTAAAAGCATAGGAGAATGCCATGGAAAACTAATTTACGATGATATCTTAAAAAAACACATTTTTCCAATGTATCATCCCTCCTCGCTAACTTACAACAGAAATGACTCTTTTAAAGAAATGTATAAAAATGATTGGAACTTATTGAAAAATGCTATTACTAACATGAAAGGAAGGTGAAACGCTGTAACTTAGCGTATGCTTATGGAAACAAAAAAAGCACTAAAAACTCTATTATTTTGGGTAGGTCTAGCCATTGCATTTAATATTGGCATTTATATATTTATGGGAAGAGATCACGCTCTTGAATTCTTTGGAGGATATATAATTGAACAAAGCTTAAGCTTGGATAACCTGTTTGTATTCTTACTTATTTTTGAAGGTTTTGCTATACAACCTCAATATCAAAAAAGAGTATTAAGCTACGGAATCTTAGGTGCTATAATCCTTAGATTAATATTTATAGTTTTAGGCGTAGCAATAGTTAGTAAATTTCACTGGATTCTATATGTATTCGGCATCATCTTAATATTAAGTGGAGTTAAAATGTTCTTTAAAAAAGAGGATAACACAAACTATAAAAATAGCATTTTCTTTAGGGGCTTGAAGAAGGTTTTCCCTGTTACTGATGAATTATTTGGCGAAAAATTTTTTGTAAGAAAAAATAGAATTCTTCATGCTACTCCACTTTTTGCAATACTAGTTATAGTAGAGGGGTCTGATATTTTATTTGCCATAGATTCAATACCTGCAATTTTTTCTATAACAACAAATCCATTTTTAGTGTATACCTCAAATATATTTGCAATTTTAGGACTAAGAGCTATGTACTTTTTGCTTCAAAAACTCCACAATAAATTTCAATATGTTAAGTACGGAGTTGCGTTAATTTTAGTTTTTACAGGAATAAAACTTGCAGTACTATTTTTTCACTTTGAAATATCCCTTCCAGTATCACTAGCGGTTATTTTCTTAATTTTAATACTTAGCATAATTTTCTCAATGATTAAAAGTAGAAACAACTCATCTGATAATTAACAAAAAATAGTTAGAGGTTGACTGTTAAATGTTTATTGGTTATTTTTTCAATGAACTAACAAACTAATTAACTATCAACCTCTAACTATCAATTATCCACTCTCCACTGTCAACTGATTATAAGCTGCTGTATGATCCTATAATTTTAACCATACTGTGTTTACTTATAGTTTCAATGGCTTGTCTTACATTTTCATCTTCAGGGTAACATCCATCTATATCAATAAAAAAATAATATTTACCAAGCCCCTTTTTAGTTGGTCTAGATATTATTGAAGATAAATTTATTTGCCTTTGTGCAAATTCCTCTAGCACCCTAAACAAAGCTCCTGGTCTATCATCTGCTGCATCCATTATAGCAATAGAAGTTTTATAATGCTCTCCCTTTTTACAACTTGCCTTTTTATCAGCTGAAAGTACTATAAATCTAGTTTGATTTTCATATGAATCTGTTACGCAATCAATACTAAATTTATACGCTAAATCTAGCATATGCCTTGGAATTATAGCTCCTTCGCCTTCTGCTCCCTCTCTTATCTTCTGAACAGACTCACCATTGCTCTCTGTTGTTATAATTTTTATGCTTTTAAAGCTCTCCAAGAATTTACAACATTGTCCTTGGGTTTTAAATTGAGCATATATCCTTTCAACCTCTTTTATATCACTATTAGCAGCAAATGCAAATTGTATAGGAATAACAAGTTCATTTATAATGCTTACTTTTTTTTCAAGCAACAAATCCAAAGTAACTTGTACAAATCCATCTAAGGTATTTTCAATTGGTACAATTCCTATGTCACATTCATTTTCCACCGCGTTAACTACCTTTGTTATTGTAGGATAAAATACAGTATTAAACTTTTGATTTGTTCTCTCTTTATATTTTTCTACCGCAAGCTCACTAAAAGTTCCTGCAGGTCCCAGCACTGCTGCCTTAATCATACATATTCTCCCTTTCTCCGTAAAACTACACATATATTTAAAAATATTTTACTCTATTAAACTATTAAAGGCAACGCTGGTGCTGACATTATATTATTTTAAATTTTATTTAGACAATTCTTTATTAAATCAATAGTTTTTTGCACATCTTTTAAATCAGCAGTTTCTTTAAGGGTGCCTTTATTCTGGCATGGGACTGCTACTGTACCTGTTGGAATTCCAATAACTTCTTTATGCACTGTACTTCCATCACTCATTTCATCTGAAACGCATAGTTGAATATCCATCCCCATTTTCTTAGCTTCATCTATTATCATCTCTTTTATCTTACTATGCATTATAAGTCCTTTTTGCATTACAATTACAGCTGGTCCCTTGCCAAGCTTTATATATTTTTCATTTTCAGTATTAAGTACAAGACATAAATTAGGTTTAACATCAAAGGCAGCTGCCCTAGCTCCCCTTGCTTCAAGTTCACCCTGGGTAGAAAATACAAAATATACTTCTTTATTATAGTTACGAACATCTCTTATGAGTTTAAGCATTATGTAGCAGCCTATTCTATTGCTTAAATTAGGACTAATTATATTGTTATCCTCCTCATACGTATTGCCTTTAAAACAAGCCGCATCTCCCTCTTTTACATATTTAAGTGCAGCTTCTCTAGTTTTAAATCCTAAATCAACATACAAATCTCTAAATTCATGTTTTTCCTTAACATCAGATAAAACCTCTCCTGAAATTCCACCTTCAAATTCAACAAATTTATTTACAACCTTTTCCGCTTCAATATCTCCTAAATTGTGAACTCTAACATTGCCATTTTCCTCAATACAATAAGTAATTAGCCCTTTCACATCCATATTAGCTGATATCATTACCCTTTTCTCTCCACTACCCCTTTTCACTATTATATTTCCAAGCTTATCTTCTTTTAGTTCACACTTTATATCTTTTAACTGCTGCTTTATAAACTGTGAAATCTGATTTTCATGGCCACTTACCCCAAAAACCTCAATAATATCTTTAAGCAATTTATCCATTTTTTCACCCCTTTAATTTAAACTGTGAATATATTTCTTTAAAAGCTCAACTGTGTTTTTAAAATCACTAACACTTGCTACTGAAACTGCTGAATGTATATACCTACATGGTACAGAAATAGTTGCAACCTTAGCTCCATCTCCTGAGGTATGAATGGCCCCCGCATCATTTCCACCAGCAATTGCTCTTCGTCTTTGATATGGTATACCGCTTTTTTCAGCAGCTTGTATAATACCATTTGTAACCTCAATATTAAATATACTTGTTCTATCCATTATTGATATTGCAGGTCCTTTTCCTATCTCAGTAGCTCTTAGGTGCTCTTCTATTCCTGGCATATCTGCACATATTGTACCTTCAACTGCAATCCCTATGTCTGGGCTAATTTGAAAAGCTGAAACATACGCTCCTCTATCACCTATTTCCTCCATTACATTAAAGGCAGCATATAAATCACAATCATACTTTTCTTTGAGTACTTCAACTAAAACTGCACATCCAGCTCTATCATCAAGAGCTTTTGCTTTTACAAGTCCTTCTCCAAACTCAGCAAATTCTGTTGCAAACACAGCATAATCTCCTAATTTAACATGCTTCTTAGTTTCTTCTTTTGATTTAGTTCCTATATCTATGCAACATTCATCATAGCTTGCACTACTTCTTCTCTCATGACCACTTTGCAGGTGAATAGGCTTCAAGCCGATAACTCCTGGTATTTTATTTTCACCTATATAAACTATTTTAGATGGTATTATCTTGCTATTTATTCCCCCCATAGCTGCAAATTTCATTGTTCCATCATCATTTATTCCTGTAATTATAAATGCAACCTCATCCATATGGGCATCTATCATAACCTTTTTTCCGTTTCCTCTTTTATGAGCTATAATATTACCCATTCTATCAACTTTTATTTCATCAACAAAATCTTTTATTTCATTTTTTATAAGCTCTCTAACTTCCTCCTCATGTGACACAGGTCCTGATGCATTACAAAGCTTTTCTAAAAACATAACAATTCCTCCACATCTATACTATTTAATTCCTGTATAAATCTTGCTATAAGAATTCCCGTATTATCTATATCATCAACACTAACTAGTTCAACAGATGTATGCATATATTTTATTGGGATTGAAACCAGCACTGAAGGTACACCTGCTCTTGAAATTTGAGTATCCCATGCATCGCAGCCTGTATTACCTGGCTCAACTTCAACTTTATATTTAATTCCATATTTATTTGCTGTATCTATTATTTTTTCCATTACCTTTCCATGTATATTAGGTCCAATACAAATCACTGGACCTCCTCCAATCTCATTTTCCCTATCAATATCTCCAAGCTTTCCACCATCAAAAGTAACATCTATTGCTATGCAAATATCTGGATTTAAATTATACGCTGCAACCTTAGCCCCTCTATGTCCAACTTCCTCCTGTGCTGAGCAAACAAAATATACTTCTGCATCATGTTCAACATTATTAAGTTCTTTTGCACATACATACATCGCTGTAATGCTTGCTCTATTGTCAATAGCTTTGCAGGTTACAGTATTATTAAAAAGCTCATAGAAATCTCTTTTTATAGTTACATAATCTCCCACAGAAACTATTTCCCTTAATTTTTCAGTACTATATCCAGTATCAATTAAAAGCTTATCTGAAGGTACAGCTTCTGTTCTTTCCTTTTCATTCATAAGATGAGGAGGTTTTATACCTATAATTCCAAGTATATCTTCTTTTCCATGTATAATTACTTCTTGTGAAATAAGAGTTTTGGAATCTATACCTATAGGCTTAAATTTTAAGAATCCCTTATCCTCAATTGAAGTTATAATAAGAGCTACCTCATCTGCATGTGCCATAAGAGCAACTTTACTTTTACCCTTTCCTTTTTTATGAACATAAACATTTTTCATCTCATCAGTTATAACATCACCAAATCTGGAGAACTCACTTTCAATAACATTAAACAAATTATTTTCATATCCACTTGGTGCGTTTTTCAAACAAAGTTCTTTTAATAACAACTTACTATTCATTAATTCACCCACTTACTTATAAATATTACTAAATATAGTTTAGCATATATTTAAAAAAATTTTTTCAAAGAGTGTATAAAAAAATTTATCTAGTCAATAATTACCAATATCAAGGAAAGAGGTGTTTAACTTGAGTAAAGGTAAATTATTATTTATATTAAGTTGTATTTTTCTTTTTCTTATAGGAAGCTGTGCAGTTTACTATAATAAACATGAAAAAAGTGATATATTAAAAAAAGTTTCTCAGTCAAATGTTATACAGCAATCATCTAGTAATAATATTGCTACAAATGACAAAAAAACAACTCAATCAAATAGTGCTGAAACTAGCGAAACTTCAGTTAAAACTAATAACTCCACAAATTCTTATGAAATTGTAAAAACAGTTTCTGAAGACTCTGATTACGTTTATATAAAATATAGGTTACAGAAGGGAGATCATCTCTGGAGTTTAGCCGAACGTTTTATGCCAACATATAAGACTTCAGGAGTTGTTAAAGAAATAGAGAAACAAAATTCTTTAAAAAATGATGATGCAATTACAAAAGACGATTCTCTTGTAATACCAGCAGAGAAAAAAATTATTACTAATTAATTCCCATGTTTCTTCTGCCTATAATTGGAGAATTATAGGCAGAAATAAACCTTAATCCCCAATTATTAGTATAATAAAAAGGCCTAGCCATAACTCCCCCTTGGCTAGGTTCTTTTTTATATAAAAATTGCATTTTCTTTCGCAACTATTTTTAATTTTGATTAATCTCCAAAACTCATCGTCACATCTAGACATCATTAAATTAGCTCAACTACAAATTATACATACATAATGTTATACTTTAATAATTATACTAATTGCTGTTCATTACTTTGGCTTTTAAGAAAAAAGTCAAAATAAACCCTATACAAATAAACAGCGTCAGCAGGATAAACGTATTATGAAAAGCAACGTTTCCTGCAATTGTCAAGGAATTATTCTTAGCAATACTTCTAATTTGATTTGATAGAAATGCTGTAATAAATGCAATGGAAAATGAATTAATAACCTGCAATAATTCATTCGTCATAGGCGTAACCCGAGTAATCAAATTTAATGGTGCTGCTTGTAGTGCATGATTATTAACTTGCATATTTACTAGTCCCTGTCCTAATCCTAAAAGAATAATACAGATTAGTAAATAAGCTATTGAAGTAGTCTTTGTAATTTGAGCTAATAAAACTAGACTAAAGCCTGTCATTAGGATACTTTAAATACCTTAATTTCTAGCAATGAATTTTTAGTTATTACTTCTACATATATAAAAATTATTAACATCAGAAAACCTAAAGTTAAAAAAATCATAGTTAGTTTGTTTAAAACAAAAAACGTGTATTTCAAACTAATTGAAATACACGTTTTTGTTTTGGTGGCTTATCGGGGAATCGAACCCCGGACACCATGATTAAAAGTCATGTGCTCTACCAACTGAGCTAATAAACCATAAATTACCCGGCAACGTCCTACTCTCACACAGGGCCTCCCCTGCACTACCATCGGCGTATTAGTTCTTAACCTTCGTGTTC
>NZ_JBJIAA010000030.1:0-23967 GCF_045310695.1 Clostridium neuense | reverse complement strand
AAGTTACCCTATTTTCTTAAAAAATTTCTCTGAAATTTTTTAAGAAAAACACTTGACTTTACTTAGCAGGTTTGAGCATTTTTTCACAGCGAGTTATTGAAACATCTTAGGAGTTTACAATTTTTTTATCTTAGATTTATAGAATTCTTTTAATGCGACGAAGCATTGCTACTTCTCCAGTTCTTCTTTGTATTTTTGTAAGTTTTCTAGTTGCTCTTTATTTAATTTAGGATATTCAAGATCTAATTTTTCTAAAGTTTTTACTATGATTTCAGATATTGCAAGACGTGCAAACCATTTTTTATCGCTAGGAACTACATACCAAGGGGACACCTTTGCTCCTGTGTTTGCAATTGTTTCCTCATAGTATTTTTGATACTCATCCCAATATTGTCTTTCTTTTATATCAGCCTCTGAAAATTTCCAGTTTTTACTCTTATCATCTATTCTAGCTAGAAGTCTTCTTCTTTGTTCTTCTTTAGATATGTGAAGAAATATTTTTATTGGAATTATACCATTATCGAATAAATATTTCTCAAAATTATTTATTTGGTTGTATCTATCTTGCCATATGTTATCTGTAATAAGTTCCTTGGGTAAGTTTTCATTTTGTAAAAGTTTATGTAATCTTACGACTAAAACTTCCTCGTAATAAGAACGGTTAAAAATTTGAATTTGTCCCCTTTGTGGCAAGTGTATGAAAGCCTTATGCAAGTAATCATGCTTAAGATCTTCATTTGAAGGCTGCTTAAAGTTAAAAACACTAGTACCTTGGGGATTAAGACCAGACATTACATGTTTTATGGCTCCATCTTTTCCTGCGGTATCCATGGCTTGAAAAATTATTAATATGCCATATTTACCTTGTGCATAAAGCTTACCCTGAAGTTCAATTAATTTGCTTATGTTTTTTTCAAGCTTCTCCTTAGCTTCATCCTTAGAATGAAATTCATAAGTGCAGTCTGTTTTAATATTTTTAAGTTTAAATTCAAGATTGTTTTGAACTTTTAATTTTGACAACTCCATGACAAACACCCCTCGTATATAATATCGGTTATTTTATTATAACCTTTTATGCAGGAAAGTGACTGAGTTATCAAAATATTATTATTTTAAATAAAATATACGCTGCATTTTCTTTAAGCTATAAAATACTATTGTTTTTTGCTGTTTTTTAATTTTTGATTTATTGCATCTGCCTGTGCTTGCGTAATTACACCGCTGGTTACAAGGGAACTTAATTGATTTTTTCTAGTACCACTTCTGATACCTTTTTGTCGATTGTTTTGATTTTTATTATTTTGTTTCCTATTAGATGTTTCTTTTGTAATTTCCACGAGAATTTTATCTGACTGCTCTTGAGTTATTGTTTTATCTGCTACTAAAGTCTTTAATACATTCGCATATCTTGTTTTTATAGATGATGGATTAAAGCGTCTATGCGTTTGCGTGGTACTAGAAGATTGGGCATTTATTGTCTTAGAGCTGCATCCAGAAAGTGCAGTTATAGAAATACTAGTTGCTATTAAAATTGATAATAATTTTTTCATTTTTCTTTTACTTACCTCCGTTCGATTTGTTATTTTTATTATAGCGATGATAAATAAAATAATTATAAAGTAACTATAAAAATTATCTTATTTTTGGTTAAAAAATATATTTAGAAGCATGTAAAAATTAAAATTTAAGGTTAAGTTCTATACTTTGGATATAAGCTTTTGCATAAAACTAAAATAGTTCTGCTTAAGGAATGGAATTTTGAGTATAGTGACAACTAGAGTTATAAAAAGTAAATTTGGTAAGTTGTTGGTATAAATAAATGTAATTACTCTACGATTATAATATTGTAATAAAATAATAAATGAGAAGGGATTATTATGTCGATTAGCATTTCAAATGTAACTCATGGTAATTATATACCAACTAAAAACAAATCAAGTGATGATACTGATAATCAGATTAAATCACTTCAAAGCCAGGAAGATGGGTTAAAAAAGCAGATTTCAGAAATACGTTCTGGTAAGACAGGTAGTGCCGATATACAACAACAAATAAAACCTTTGCAAGAGCAAATTGAACAAATTGAAGCACAAATTCAAGAACTGCAGGTAAGTAAATCAACAGATAAAACAGATGATAATAATGTGAATGATAATAGTAAAATAAATGGTAATAATGAAAATAGTGCGAATGAAGATTCAGTATTAATGTATGGTAGTGTATATAATGAAATTAGCAAAGTAGGTAGTTTAGGAAAACATTTAAAAGGAGAATCAGCAGTGCTTAAGTCAGATGCTGATGTTGATGACAGCTTAGGAGATTATAAAGGAGCTGCGAGAAAGAGAAAGCTTGCGGCTGGAGATGAGGCACGTACAAATTCAATAACTCGTAAGGTGGCTAAACTAGAGAAAAAAGCGATAGATTTAGGAGATAAAATTAATAAAGAGCAAGATAAAGGTGACACGGATGGATATACAGCTGAAGGTAAAGCTGTAAAGGATGATTCAGACAATGGAAAGACAATAGATGGATTTGCATAACTTTTTAGAAAGTAATTTGAGATTGAGACTCAAATTACTTTTCTGAAAAGTTTAATTTTCTGAAAATATTTTTTTTCAGTAAGGCAGTAGTAAATAAACTGAAAGCATAGGTATATTAATATAATTATTAAAGAATCAAGTACTAAAGCTTGTTTAAAATAACTTCTTTTCATTTGAAGAAGGATGTATGAAAATCCGAGAGTGCTTCCTAAAACAGCTGGTACAAAAAATATAATTTTAAACTGAAATGATATAAGTTTTTTCATCTCTAAAACGGTAATGCCAATTCCACGTAATTTATTGTAAGTATCCAATGTGTAGTCTATTTCTGAAAATAATTTAAAACTTAAAATACAGCCGCAGGATATAAAAAATAACATTCCAATAAAAAGCATTATAAATAAAAAGAAAAGATTTTGCGCTTTTAAAATTTCGTAAGCTTCGTATTTTGAAGCTACTTTTGCAGAATTATTTAAATTCCTTTCGTACTTCATACCCATAGTCCAATTCTTTAAGTTTATAGCATGGTAGGTTTTTATAAAATTAGAACTTTTATTTTTTATTATATTGGTGTAATCAGCATCGTTTATAATCAGCATATGCATACTTAAAACATTGGGATTTATTATAATTTGCCAGATTTCATAGGAATAGGATAATTCATATTTATTATTAAAATCATCAGATAGCAATATATTTCCATTATACCAAGGTGAGCTTTCTGGCATATTACGAGAAGTTAGAGTTACAAATTGTCCACTGTTTACATGTATATTTTTATTTGCAAAGCTATTAAACTGGCTCTGAGATATTAAATTTATCTTTGAGGATTTGCTTCTTAAATTCAGGGTTATAAATTCTAGCTTTTTTTCGTTTGCGATGTCATTAGCATTTACCAAGTCTATTGGAGTACTAGAATTTTCAACGTATACTAAATCATATGGATTTTCAATGTTTACTTCTTTTGGTGTCTCAAGGTAAGAAGAGTAAGCAAGTCCAATGAAATAAATTGCAATACAGCTCAAAATTGAAAGTACAAATATTATTTTTTTATTTTGATTAAAGTTATAGCTTGTCTCTGTGATAGCCAATAGGTTTTTGTGATAAAAGCTGTTTTTCTTTTTACTTATCCACAAAATTAGATTTCCAAGGCAAGTTATCAACAGATAAGTTCCTAAAAAGCATAATACTGTGGATAAAATTAGTCTATTATTTTTTGAAAAGCACATTATCACATATGATAATATCACAGTAGATAATCCCAATACTGCTAAATAAGCATAGCTTGAGCCGCTTGATTTTATAAAAGCATTTTTACTTATATCATTTATTTTGTTTGAAATAAATCCGTTTACAATTATGACTACAATGAAAATAACTATAAAAGAACATGTAGTAAGCAAATAGTTTTTATAACTAAGATTAAAGGCTAAAACATTAAGATTTAGTATTTTAGTGACTATCATGAAAAAAAGTCTTCCAAAAACAGAACCGGAAATCAAGCCGGTGAGCATGGAAAAAACAGCAATAAGTAAATTTTCAAATAGTATTAATTTTTTAATATCATGCTTGTTCATTCCAAGTACTGAATAAAGCTCAAATTCTTTTTTTCTGCAGTTAATGAAAGAGCTATGGGAATAACTCATAAAAACTATAGAAAATAGTATAAGAGCAATTAATGAAGAATATATCATTGTTTTAATAGCTGCGCATTCTTTGCCAAAATTACTGATCCTTTGGTTTATGTCGTTGTTTAAAATTAAAGTAGTGTACATAAAAAATACAGTTATAGAAAAACTGCAGCATAAGAAATAAGATAAAAATTTTTTCAAATTTGCTTTAAAGGTTTTTATTAAGATGTAATTAAAGTTCATAGGAGCCTCCTCCCAAGATGGCTTCATAATCAAGGATTGTATCTAAAAATTCTTTTCTAGTATGCTTTTTTATAAGCTCAGTGCTTGTCATGCCATCTTTAATAAAAATAATTCTACTGCAAAAGCTTGCGGCAAAGGGGTCATGAGTAACCATTATTATAGTACTTTTGTTATCTTCATTAATTTTCTTAAAGCAATTCATAATTGAATTAGAAGACTTTGAATCAAGATTTCCGGTTGGTTCATCGGCCATAACAAGTAGTGGGTCATTAACTAATGCACGACATACAGCGGTTTTTTGCTTTTGTCCACCAGAAACTTCGTTTGGGTATTTGTTTTTTATCTTATAAATATCAAAAATCTTCATTAGTTCGTCAGATTTATGGTTTAAAAGTTTTTCTTCTTTTTTATCTAAAATCATTGGAAGCATAATGTTTTCTTTTAGAGTTAGGCTGTCCATAAGATTAAAGTCTTGAAAAACGAAACCTAACTTATGCCTTCTAAAAAGTGATAAATCGTCATCATTTAATTTATTTATGTCTTCATTATTAATTTTAACTGTTCCGGATGAGGGGATTTCTATACCAGAAAGAAGCTTTAAAAGTGTGGTTTTGCCGCTTCCAGAAGCCCCCATAATACCAACAAACTCTCCAGTCTCAATTTTAAGGCTTACATTTTCTACTGCATGTACTTCATTTGCACTAATTTTTTCACTATAAACTTTAGTAAGGCTATTTGTAACTAATATACTCATAA
This sequence comes from Clostridium neuense, assembly GCF_045310695.1. Classification (NCBI taxonomy): domain Bacteria; kingdom Bacillati; phylum Bacillota; class Clostridia; order Eubacteriales; family Clostridiaceae; genus Clostridium; species Clostridium neuense. Next base: position 18,797 of record NZ_JBJIAA010000030.1, on the reverse strand, counting down.
TATGATTTCACCTGCTTTCATCATATATATTAAATGATATCTATATAAGTATCCATTGAAGTGGTTTTTATTAATCTTTCATTTTTGCAAGGTAACAAATGGTAACCTCAGTGCCCTTTGAAACTTCAGAGGTTATACTTATTGTGTGACCTAAGTTTTCACATATGGTATGGCAAAGGTACAAACCTATTCCTGTTGAATTTTTGCATTTCCGACCGTTTTCTCCTGTAAAAAATGCATCAAATACTCTATTTAAATCCCAGGCAGGTATTCCAATGCCTTCATCTTTTATGGTTAAATAAATTTTGTTTTTAATTTCTTTTGTAATAAAATATATGTACTTAGTTTTTTGTGATTTTGAGTATTTTATTGCGTTGGATATTATTTGGCTTATGAGAAATTCGTTCCACTTTTCATCTGAAAGTATCCATATATCTTCAGAGTGGAACTGAAATTTTGGATAAACATTGTTATATATAAATTCATCGCTTTTTTCGGATATGACTTTTTTTAGTGATTGGGTAAGATTTAATCTTTGGGGTATATAATCTTTAGAAAATTGGTTGAGTCTGAACATTGTAAGTATGTTGTCTAAGCTTGAATATATTTTTTTTGTTTGACTTTTTATAGGTAAAGTTGATTTTTCTGCAATTAAATCTATAACATTTAAATTTCCTTTTATATTGTGAATCCATTGAGATATGAATTCTCTTTCTTTTTTTATATCACTTCTGGTTATTTTTAATTCCCTTATGTAATTCTCATGAAGTCCTTTAATTGCGTACAAGGTTAACTTTTGTTTTTGAATGCTAGTTGAAATATTATAGTAAGGATTTTTTATTATAGCGTTTAGGTTTGTGATAAAACCCTTATATTTAAGCCATTCTATTAAAATAAAAATTAAGTATAGGAAAATAGAAATACTTAAAGGGTACAGTATCTCAGGCTTTTCTTTATTTAGAAGATTAAAAAATAATATTATAAAAAAGCTGTTTAGAAAGAAAAAGGTTGTTAAGGACAGCTTGTCTTTAACAAAACATGAAATTTGAGAGTTTTTATTCATCTTGTTCACCTTCAATTACGTTAGAATCAAGCATATAACCAACACTTCTTTTGGTCTTTATAATTTCTTTTAAACCTATTATTCCAAGCTTATTTTTAACTCGTGTGATATTTACAGACAAATTGTTATCATCAACGAAAGCTCCAGAGTCCCATAAATCCTGTATAAGAGTTTCCCTTGTAACTATTTTGTTTTTATTTTGCATTAGCTTTTTTAGTAGTCTAAATTCATTTTTAGTAAGTTCAACAAATTTATCTTTGTAGGTAAGCTTAAAAGTATTTTCATTTAAAAGAAGTTTTCCTATGGTATAAAATTCATTACTCGTTTCTTTTTCAGTACCATAAACTCTTCGTAAAACTGCTTTGATTTTTGCCGCTAGTATTTCAAAACTAAAGGGTTTAGTTATATAATCATCTGCGCCAAGTTCTATACCCATGACTTGTTCCATTTCTTTATCCTTAGCAGATACTATTATGATTGGTATATCAGAAGTTTTTCTTAATTTTCTGCATAGATAGTATCCGTCATTATATGGTAAGTTTATATCTAGTAAAATTAAGTTAGGGCAGTTTTGATATATTTCATTTTCAATATTTTTAAAGTCTTTTATAATCTCGCAGTCAAATCCCATGTTTTCAAGGTTTTCTTTCATAATTAAACTTAGTTCGTAATTATCTTCGACAATTGTTATTTTAGTCATGAAAATTCACCACCTTTGTATTATAATAATATCATAAAACTCATAAGATAAGGAAAGGAGGAACAGAAAATGAAACTTCTTAGAACTATAGGTGGGATAATAGTATTTTTTTGGGTGTTAGGACTTGTATTTAGAATAGGTGGATTTTTAATACATTGGTTACTAGTAGCTGCGGTTGCGGTTTTTATATACGATTTTTTAACGGGAAAGAAAAGGTAACGTGGAATATATATTTAAATTTACTTATAATAATTTTATTTAAAATATATTATAGGAGCTGTGGAAAATAGTAACTAGCTTTTTAACTAAAAAGAAAGCTAGTAGCGAAGGGATTTAACGCGCTTTGTTCGCCTTTGATGTGCAAAGTAGTGTTAAACCCTTTATTTATTTTAGAATCTTTTTAGATTAGGATTTTGGTAATTTTTAGAACACCATCTGAAAACGTTTTGCACAACTCCAAATAAGACTGTGGTTGTAAAATAGATAAAAAGTCAGCTGTAAGGTTAACGATAATACAGCAAATTATGTAAAAGAATATATTGAATTGTTAATAGGAGAACCAATGAAAAGAACAAATAAAATAAACATTCGGATGAGGTGGGGGTTCGTAATAATTTTATAATTTACATAAAAAGTAAAAACATACAAGGAAACAAGATGATTTATACTTAATATATATAAAACTTTAAAAAATTTTTATATATTATTTAATTTAGCATTGATTTTATTATAAAAATTTGGTACTAATATTATATACAATGTTAAATAAATCCTATAAATATATATTTTTGTATAAATTTTTAAAAATAATTGTCGCTATTTACAGTATTTTAATGCTTATATTAATTAACAAGAAAAAAAATCGAAAATAAGGGAATGAAGTCATTATTCCAGAAGAGAATTAAGAGCGAAAAGTTACTAGATTTATGTTAAAGAAATTTTTAGTTTATCATCTTGCAAACTTGCGTAGTTTTGAATAAAGCTCATCTGGATTTTATATAGCTTTATATTAAATTTATAAATAAAAATTAGGGGGAATAAATTTGAAAATATTTGAGAAAAACAGAAGAAAAGATGACAAGGTAGAACATAGGAGTAAAGATGCTAAGAAAATCATTGAAAAGAATGATAATAGTGAGATAAATATTGAACTTTGTAACAATTTGGATGATTATGGACAGGAAATATCAGCTGCTTTATCTCAGTTATCTGAATTTAGCGATAGCCAAGCAGCAAATATAGAACAGTTTTCAGCTGCACTTCAACAGATATCTGGTGGTGTTCAGCAAACTTCTCAAAATACAGAAAAATCGTCTGAATTTGTTACCAGCGTAAAAAATTCTGTTGAAATACTCGTTGAATCAATTGAAGAAGTTGCAGCAGCCTCAGGAAATATGACGAATGAATCTCAAAAAGCTCAGAATGTTGCCGAGGATGGAAAAAAAGTAGTGACCAATGCTATAAATGCAATGAATAATGTATCTACAAAAGTAAGGATCTAGTAGACCATATGACAGCTTTAGGTCGGGCTACAGAAGAAATAGGTAAGATTGTAGATATGATAAATGCAATAACAAACCAAACTAATATGCTTGGGCTAAATGCGAGTATAGAAGCTGCTAGAGCAGGTGAATATGGTAAGGGGTTCGCAGTAGTAGCTAAATCGATAAAGGAATTGTCAGATAAAAGTAAAAATGCAACTGACGGAATAAGCAAGTTAATAATAGATATACAAAATAGAATTAATGAGGCTGTAGATAAGTCAAAAGAAGGATTAGTAGAACTTAAATCAGGAATAAATTTAGTACAGGCAAGCGGAACATCTATAGAAAATATAATAGAGGTAGTAAATAAAACTTATGAATATTCTAATTCTATTACTGAAAGTACTAAATTACAAAATGAATCAAGTAAAGGTATAGCAAAATATATGGATGAATTACATGAAAATATTTCAGAAATAGCTTCTACAACTATGCAGGAATCTTCAGGAATGCAGGAGATAACAGCTGGTATTGAAACAATTAAAGAAAATGTAGATGAGTTAGCTTCTGGAATTAAAGAAATAAATGAACTTTCACAATATATCGTTGATAATTCAAATAAGCTAAAAAGTAATCTAGAAAAATAATTTAGTTAGTAAATTAATAATTGGAATTGCCGCCTATAATAGATAGAGTAGAATCTTTAAAGAACGAATAAAAATAGGGTAACTACTTTTAGTTTGTGATAAAAGTAGTTACCTATTTTATTAATATTGTGAAGTTAAGTATGTCTTAAAGTTTATAAGACATCATCATATTGCTGCTGCCTATCCCGGTTCCCCCTAATACTATGAGATCACCTTCATTAATAAGCTTTTTATCAATAGCATCCTTTAATGCGAACATTTCACAGCATAAGCCTGTATATCCTATTTCAGGAGTAAGGAAGTTATACTTATTTTTGTAATTTTCAACATTCGCCTTTTCTAAAGTATCTACTATCATTTTTTCAACAAACTGTGACATAATAAAGAATTTAACATCAGCTATTTTATATCCTGCATTTGCAATAACATTCTTTATCATGTTTGCCCATATAGTTGGATATTCAGATGTATCAAAAGGATAAGATTTTAATCTACCTTCTTCTTTATCGGTTGAAGCTGATCTCCAGTAGCTTGAAAATCCATGTATTGGATTTTGAGTGGCACCATGAAATCTAGAATCAGTTTGGCATTCTGTAGATAATACACCCCTTTCTGATTCTTCTTCTTTAGCTTCTAAAAGAATAGATACAGCAGCATCACTCATAGTAGCATATGAAAGAGCGTCATCTTGTCTAGAAAAGACACTCATTAATGTACTTGCAACAACTAAAGCCTTCTTATATTTAGGATTCCCCTTTAAAAGTGTACTTGCTAAATTTATAGCAAGTATTGCTCCCATGCAATCAGCGTTAACATCAAAAGCCAATGCATCATTTTTTGCTCCTATTGAATGATGTATTTTTATAGCATTAGATGGAGTTAAGTACTCGGGAGTATTAGAAGCAAATATTATAATATCTATATCTTCAACTTTTTCATTAAAATTTTTAAGTACTTTTAAAGATGCTTTAGTTCCCATTGTAATTACATTTTCATCATCGGAAGCTTTGTATCTATATTTTCTATTTATCGAAGCCAAGAGATTTCTAATATCTATATCTTGCTTATCAAAATGTTCTATATATTTTTCGTTCCCTATTTTATCTCCAGGAAGATAAGTTTCGATACCTTTTATTAAAGTATTCCTAAACATTTAATCACCAGCTCTTTTGAAATTTCTCTTTTAGTATCCTTGTGAATCTAACCATTCTTCACATTCTTTAGTATCTGTAAAAGCCTTTTGAGCAAGTCCAGATTTTTTAGAAGCCATATTTAATTGCATTTTAACAACAGCACTATCAACTATTATAGCGCCTCCAAAAAAACCTTTACTTTTACAAGTTTCTAAAAGGTTATTCAGTTTTTCTGAAATTGCAGATGCTTTAAATTGTCTTACATCTGTTACACAGGCCCATTTATGTCCTTTGAACACAGGAATCATTTTATCCATTACATCTTCTGTAAATCTCTCAATATCTGCTTCCTTCCATAGTCCAACCGTTGTTTGATACAATCTGTTTTTTATAGGATCTGCTTTAAGTTCATATTTACCTTCTTTATCTTTGATTACAGTAGAACCATCGATATTCTCAACTACATTATTACTCATATCATATATCTCCTTTACACTTAAGTATATTTTTATATATAATTATAATTCTACACAAAAATATAAAATTCCTCCTAAATAAATAAAAAGTGATAAATAAAAACAAATAACACCAATTTGTGAAAATTTATAACAAGTTTTTATCAGGAGTAACTAATATTTTTATATGCTTCTTTTTTTCTATACCAGCTAATATTTCAAATCCTTCTTTTACGAGATCATCTAGGTGAATTTTTTTAGTAATCCATCCATCAGCTTTTATTTTTCCGTTACCCATAAGTGAAATAGTTGAAGGATAGTTATTTCTATATCCCATAGTTCCAACAATTTTTTTCTCAGTAAATACAAATAGATTAGGATTCAATTTAATACTATCTTCCCAGATGCTTGTTACTACTAATGTTCCGTCAGATTTTAAACTGTTTAATCCTGCTAAAAAGCATGATTCTGCACCAGTTGTTTCAAAAACAGCATCAACGCCTTTACCTCCGGTTAACTTTTTTATTGTAGAAGGTATATCAACTTCATTTGGATCTAAAATTATATCAGCACCAGCATTTTTAGCATATTCTTGCCTTACAGATTTCCTTTGAAGACAAGCTACGAAGCTTGCACCAGCAGCCTTAAGACATTCTATTGTACCAAGGCCTATAGGGCCAGCGCCTAAGACTAAGGCAGTTTCTCCGATTTTAAAGTTTGCTCTATCTATAGAATGCATTCCTACTGTGATTGGTTCTACTAATGCAGCTTTATCGAAGGGAAGCTCATTTGGAATTTTATGTATGAATCTTTCTGGAAGTGATGCATATTCAGCAAAGCCTCCTCCAGTGCCGCAAATTCCATATGCTCCAACGGACCAACATAAATTGTATTTCCCTTCTAGACATGCTGGACATTTACCGCATACTACCATAGGTTCTCCAACTACTCTATCACCGACTTTTATGTTTTTAACGTTTTCACCTATTTCAACTACTTCGCCTGAAAATTCATGACCTAATATAACAGGAGCAGTAGTTTTACTTAAAGGATGAGGATGCTCTACTGGAATTAATATAGGACCAGCTAGATACTCATGCAAGTCTGATCCACAAATTCCACACCATTTAACCTTAACTTTTACAATGTCAGATGAGATTATTGGATCTTTTGTTTCTTCTATTCTTACGTCTTTTCTGTTGTACCATAAAGCAGCTTTCATAAATTTTCCTCCTTATATAATTTAATTTATGGGGTTGTCTCACTAAGAAATTAGCGTAAGCCTCTTTTTTTTTTAGCAAAAATACAATTTTCGAGCAAAAACTCTGGAAAGGTGGATAAATATTTTATATTATTAAAAAAATTGGCATAAGAAAATTATACTATTTATGGTTGGGGGTATCAAACAAAATTTATCTTTATAAGAGAAAAGGTAAACGTATCAAAAAGAAATTTTAGTTAATATGATTAATTTACAAGAAAGGCTGCCTAAAAAATAGCCTGTATTAGCAATTTTTAAAATCGCTAATACAGGCTATTTAAGTTGATTTATTTTAGCTAAAGCTATATTTTAAAAGAATATTAATTTTTGCATTTATTTAACAAAGCTTAATTGAAAGTGTTATAAATAGCCTTCACAGCTTTTTCAAAATCAGCATTCTCTACTCCAACAGTTACGTTTATTTCGCTGGAACCCTGATCTATCATTCTAATATTAACCCTTTCGCTTGAAAGTGCAGAGAATATTTTTGATGCTATACCTGTACTTTTTGCCATGCCGCGTCCAACTGTAGCAACAAGAGCCATATTAGGATGTACTTCTATTGAATCTGGGCTGCATTGTCTTTTAATCTCATCTATTACTTTTTCACATTTGCCCTTTAGTTGCGAATCTTCAATTACAAGTGAAACGGAATCTACTCCGGAAGGCATGTTTTCAAAAGATATTCCATACATTTCAAGTATTGAAAGTAGTCTTCTGCAAAATCCAATTTCTGAATTTAAGAGAGCTTTTTCTATTGCAATTACGGTGAAATCTTTTTTTCCTGCAACACCTGTTATAGTTCCAAAACGAGTAGCTTCTTCAGTATCATTTACAATTAAAGTTCCAGCATCTTCTGGTCTATTTGTGTTCTTTATATTTATAGGGATACCTGCATCACGCACTGGGAATATTGCCTCTTCATGAAGAACTGTTGCTCCCATATAAGAAAGTTCTCTAAGTTCTTTATAAGTTACTTTTTCTATGGTTTTAGGGTTTTCAACTATTCTAGGATCAGCCATTAAAAATCCAGAAACATCTGTCCAGTTTTCGTATAGATCAGCACCTATAGCTGAGGAAATAATAGATCCTGTTATGTCTGAGCCACCGCGAGAAAAAGTTTTTATATTTCCATCGGCATCACAGCCATAAAAGCCAGGGATAACTGCTTTATCGTATTTTAAAACAGTTGCTCTTATGCTTTTGTATGTCTTGTTTTCGTCAAAATTGCCAGATTCATCAAAAAATATTATTTTTGCTGCATCTATAAATTCAGCACCTAAATATTTGGCAAGTACTACACCATTAAGATATTCTCCTCTGCTGGCAGCGTAATCGCTAGAGGCACCATTTTCTATGTCTACTCTTACTTTTTCAAGATATGTATCTATGTTTATATCTATATTAAGCTCATTTACAATTTCTTTATACCTTTGAGATATAAGTTTGAATACATCATTAAAAGGTATTCCATTTTGCACATGGGCATGACATAGGTATAGGAGATCAGTAATTTTATAATCCTTACTGTTTCTCTTACCAGGAGCTGATGGTACAACGTATTTTCTGTTACTATCAGCGTCTATTATTGCTTTAACTTTTTTGAATTGATTTGAATCTGCAAGAGAGCTGCCGCCAAATTTTGTTACTATGAGCCTGTTCATCTTAACCACCCTTTTTAATATTGTTTGATTTCTATAAAACTTCCCCTAATAAGATAAATATGTGTGTTTGTTTAAATCTTTTAACGATTATTTATATATTATACTATGGTAATTTATAAAGTAAATAGCAATAACTTAATTAATGATGAAAGGCAAGTAAAATAGCCATTTTTGTAATCAAAAAAGATTGATAAAATATACATTTGTGTTGAATTATTATTCAAAATGTATTTATTGCACGGACATGTGTAGATTTTACGCACAAACTATCAATAAAATAAAGGTGGATAAAAATTAATGTTAATGTTATTATTAAACTAAGTTTAACTTAAATTATATGTTTATGAGGAGATAATAAATGGAAGAAAAAGTTTTGGCCGTAGTAAACGGAAGAGAAATAACAGAAAAAGAACTTAACGAAATTGCAGAGAGGTTTCCACAAGATAGAAAGCAATATTTTCAAGGTGAAGATGGTAAAAAAAGGCTTTTAGAAGAAATTATTTCTTTTGAGCTTATCTATATTGACGCAAAAGAATCTGGACTTACAAATGATGAGTTTTATAAAAAGCAAATGGCAGAAGCTGAAAAACAAATACTTACTCAAATGGCTGTAAATAAGGTTATGAGCGAAGTGGCTGTTGCAGAATCAGAAGTTGAAAGATATTATGAAGCAAATAAAGCAGCATTTCAAGATTCAGAAAAGATAAGCGCAAAACATATACTTGTAAATTCTGAAGAAGAAGCTTTAAAAATAAAGAAAGAGATAGAAGAAGGAAAAACCTTTGAAGATGCAGCTAAAGAATATTCAAGCTGTCCATCAAAAGAAAGGGGCGGAGACCTCGGAGCTTTTTCAAAGGGACAAATGGTTCCGGAGTTTGAAGAAGCAGCATTTTCTCAAGAAATTGGAGAAGTTGGTGCTCCTGTAAAAACTCAATTTGGATATCATTTAATTAAAGTTGAAAATAAAATACCAGCTGCACCAATGGACTTTGAGAGTGTAAAAGAAGGCATAAGAAAAAGGTTAATTCAGGAAAGACAAAGCATGAAGTATACTTGGTATATTGATCAGCTTAAAAATAAATACAAAGTTGAAATGAAATAGGCGAAGGAGCAGTACTTCGTCGCATTAAAAGAATTCTATAAATCTAAGATAAAAAAATCGCAAAATACTAAGAAATTTCAATAACTCGCCTTTGGCTCAAACAGATTGAAATATCTAAGTATTTTGCGATTTTTTTACCAAGATTTATTAGAACTTTTTTAAACTGTTCCTTCAGCACTGTTCCTTGGCTTTTACGGTGGTATAAGGAAAAAAGTGCTCCGTGTCTACGGAATTTTAGATGGAATTTTTGTAGCTGATTAATTTTTATAATATATTATGCCTCAATATATAGTATTAAGTTGTAAGATTTATTGATGGTATTTAACGCTGAAAAATATTATTCCTTGTCATTAGTTTTAGACTTTTCACTTATATAAATATCGAGTGCTTTAATGCCGCGATTAGCGAGCTTTACAAATAGTACAAAGCCGTAAATTCCCATAACTAAAAAGACTAAAATAATTATTAAATTAATAATTGTGAATGTAACAGCAGTTTGCATAGTTAATCCCCTCTTAATTTACTTTATATATAAATATTTTACATAATTTATATAGATATTGTAAAGTATATACAAAATTTTTAACATCAATAAAGTCATATATTCATATAGAAGATTATTTTAACGAAAATCTTTACTTTTAAATATCTTTATTCCAGCAGCAGTTAGTGCTATAAATAATAGTGTTCCATATACAAATATGCAATTTTCAAATTTTACGGTTAAGTCGCTTGATACGTTAAAAAACATTCCCCTGCAAATATAAGAGTAAGGAAAAAATTTAGAAAAACTGTAACAGCTTATTATGGCATTGGGAAAACTTAAAATTATTCCTACAGTTAGTGGCAATGCAAAGTTTTTAAAGTTCATACTTACAAAGTGTTGAATACATATTAAAGGCAGCGAACATATAAGTCCGATTAGTGGCGCATAAAATACGAAACTTTTTACCGATTCCTTTGGCAAAAATACTTTTACAGCTGTAAAGATAATTGCAATGTATACAATAATGTTTAAAGTGGCTATTAGGAAAGTAGTTATTATTTTACTAAGATAAATATGGCTTTGAGGAATATCGGTTATTAAAAGATTATTTATATTGTTATTTTTAAATTCAACTCTCCACTGCATTGCAATTATAATGCAGAGAAATGCAGGAAATAAGATTCCACCATATAAAGAGGCACTTTGTACATAAATAGCATTCCACATTTGATCTGCACCTGAGATTTTTACTTTACCGCTATTAATATTAATAAATCCAATTATTATGCATAAGAGTGGAAATAAGAAGGATATTATTATACTGATCATATGATTCAATTTTAAAAATTCACATTTTATAAGTTTAAACATAAGCCAATCACTCCCTTATATCTCTAAAATTAAAGTTTATAATACCAAGAATTAAAAATACAATGAAATAAATTAAAGATACCAAAATGGTCTTTCTTAAGATTGTCGTATTGGAAAAAGGTGTTGAGTTTGTGAAACATAAATATGGTATATAAGGTACTAAATCTTTACCAGCACCAATAGCATTAAATACAACTGCAGCTATGAGGGAAATAACAGCAGAGGTTTCTATAGATTTAAATAGCGAAGTCAAAAACATTTGGAAGCTTATAAGTCCAAAAGAACAAAGAAATTCAAAACAAGTATATTTAAAAAGTAGTCCATTTTCCTTCATAGGAATATTAAAAAGCTTTGCTGTAACTGCTAAAGCAAGGTCACCAATTAGTATAAGAAGGAAAGTCGATAAAATTAAAAGCATCCATTTTCCGAGATATATACTGCTCCTTTTAAGCTTGCTTGAACATACAGAGGTCAAAGAATTATTTGCAGTTTCAATATAAAACAAATATATACTTACGGATATTACGCATAAAAGAAGTATAAAAGGCCAAAAAAGCATTAAATGATTTGCTAAAAGTAACCCTGAAAAACCGTCTTTTAAATTGCCATACTTTAAAAAGCTTGCCCTTTTAAAGTGAAGTCCAATAGATAATATTGATATATATAAAGCAGCAGGAAAAATAAATATAAATTTCAAAAAGCTTTTCCTAAATTTCATAAATTCTAATTTTAAACATAAAAATGCTTCCATTTATTTGCCTCCTGTCAAATCAAGAAAGATATCTTCAAGGCTTAGATTTGAATCATATTTAGCTTTTAAATCTAAAAGTGAGCCTTCATAGAGAATCTTACCCCTATTTATTATTCCTATATCATCAACCATAAGTTCCATTTCACTTAAAATATGAGAACTTACAATTATGGTTTTGTTATGATTCTTGGCAAGATCCACAATTAAATTTCTAATTTCCTTTATTCCCATTGGATCTAGGCCATTAGTAGGTTCGTCAAGTATTACAAGTTCGGGATCGCCTATTAGGGCTTGTGCTATTCCAAGACGCTGCTTCATTCCAAGGGAAAATTTACTTACCTTTCTTTTTCTGTGTTCATATAAGCCAACTAAATTTAAAGTATTATCAATAGCTTCTTTGTCTACACCTTTTATAGCAGCCCATATTTTTAAATTTTCATAAGCATTTAAATGTCCATAATAAGAAGGGGCTTCTACTAATGCACCGACATTTTTAAGTATACTGCTCCTATTTTGTTTGAGGCTTTTGTCAAATACTTTTATGTTTCCAGAAGAGCTTTTTATAAGTCCTAAAATCATTCTTATAGTAGTTGATTTCCCGGCACCATTTGGACCGAGAAAACCATAAATCCTTCCTTCTTTAATATTTAAATTCACTCCATTTACGGCTTTAAAACCTTTATAAGTTTTGCTTAAATTATTAACTTCAACAACATAATTACTCATTAACATCGCTCCTTTTGATATAAAGTATAATGTTATAACCTTATCTCTTTTTAATCTCAACCTTAAATGAACCTTAAATATTTGATTATCAATTGAAAGAAGGGGGAGAAATATAATATTATTTATATAGAAGGAGTGTTTTTATGAATATAAGTGATAACAGAGTTCTTTTAATAGATGATGAAGAAAGTATTTTGAAACTTTTAGGGGCTGTTTTAAAAAAAGAGGGTTTTAATAGCGTAAAGACTGCCGCATGCGGCACGGAAGGAGTAAGTTTGTGTAAAAGCTTTGTTCCGGATATTATAGTTTTGGATATAATGCTTCCGGATATAGATGGGTTTGAAGTGTTTAGGCAAATAAGAAGCTTTTCTATGGCTCCCATATTGTTTTTATCTGCTAAAAGTGAAGATGAAGATAAAATAATAGGCCTTGGACTTGGTGCAGATGATTATATAACAAAACCATTTTCGCCAAAGGAGGTTGCACTTAGGCTTAAGGCGCATCTTAATAGAATTGATATAGTGAAAAAGTCTCTTGAAGAAAAGGAGGATATAGTAAGAACTAAAGCTTTTACTATTGATTTTAAAAAAGGAGAAGTTATTAAGGATGGAGAAAGCATTGTTTTGAGGGCAAAGGAACTGCAGTTATTAAAGTATTTAACTGAAAATAAAAATACAATATTATCTAAAGAGCAAATTGTAAATGAAGTGTGGGGAGAAGATTATATTGGTTACGATAATACCATAATGGTGCATATGAGAAAACTTAGAGAAAAGCTTGAGGAAGACCCATCAAATCCAGAGTACATTATAACGGTTAAAGGTCTCGGATATAAAATGAAACTTTAGAGAAAGGGTTAAAAAATATGAAAAGTAAGCCGTCTAATTATATAAAATTTACAAGCATTTTTACTAAGAGCGCAATATTATTATTTACAATAGTATTTTTAATAGATATGATTTTGATGATGATTATAACCAATTATAGACCAACTTTAACTCAAAATCCGGTGCAGTTCACAAACAGTATTTCTAAATATATTGAACTTACAAATAGTAAACCATATATAAATAAAGAAGGAAAAGAAGTTTTACAAAAGCAAGGTGCATGGCTTCAAATAGTAGATGATAAGTTAATAGAAGTTTATGATTATAAAAAGCCCAAAAATGTTCCAACTAAGTATAGCCCTATACAATTTATCCATGTTTATAAATATGACACTGTTAATTCAACTTTGTTTATAGGTGAAAAAACTTTTGATGATGGCAGGAAACTTTCATATTTTGTAGGATTCCCTATAAGCAAAATTGCGAAATACAATGTAGAGTATAATCCGCATAATATAAGGTGGATAATAGGTGGAGGAATATTATTAATACTTGCTGTTAATTTAATAGTAATATTAATATTTGGATATGCACATTTTGCACGTAAGGTTGGAAAGCCTCTTGAAAAAGTACTTGGACATATAGAGAGGTTATCTAATGGAAATTATGAAGAGTATGAAGATGAAAAGGGAATTTATAAGTATGTGTTTAAAAATTTAAATACACTTTCAAAGATACTTATGGAAAACAAAATAAAAAAGAAGAAAATGGACAAATTAAGGGACGAGTGGATTGCATCTATAAGTCACGATATGAAAACTCCACTTTCTTCAATTAAAGGGTTTGCAGAAATATTAAAGGATGATAGCTATGAATTTGAAAAAGATGAAATAAAAGAATATACAAATATAATATATGAAAAGTCTTTATATATGGAGGAACTTATTAGCGATTTGAATTTCAGCTATAAACTTAGAAATAACTGTGTAGCGCTTAAAAGAGAAAGCATCAATTTTAATGAATGGCTTAAGGAGATAATATATGAGCTGCATTCAACACCAGAATTTAAAGATAGAAATATAAGCTTTTACAGTGATTATGAAGCTATCACTGTTAATATAGACGAACTTATGATGAAAAGGGCATTTACGAACCTTATTACTAACTTTTTAATGTACAATGATAATAAATCAAATATACAAGTAAAGGTAGATAAAAAGGATGATTTTATTAAAATAGTCATAAGAGATAACGGAAAGGGCATAGCAGAAAAGGATATTGATCACATATTTGAAAGGTATTATAGGGGAACAAATACAACTTCAAACTCAAAGGGGTCTGGGCTTGGAATGGCTATAGCAAATGATATTATAAAATTGCATGGAGGCTTTTGCAAAATAGAAAGTAAAGAGGGCATAGGAACCACTTTGATGGTAACCTTATGTGACTAAACATAAACCATATGGCTTATTAATATAATTAGCTTCGAAGGTAATAGTATAGTTTAAATTGATTTTTGAAGAACTGATTTATAAGCATATGGTTGCCTTCTGTGGCTTATTTTCAATTAATTATTTATAGCTGTTTATAAATATATATAAAATATTAAAAAAAACTTTATAAAATACTTTAATAAAGTTGCTTTATAATGTATAATAGAGTTAAGGATAAATAATTAAGAACACAAAATTAATTTATATCCTAAATAAACTTGGTATTTTGGAATATCTATAATTTTAATCCTAATAAGTCGAGGGTCAATAATTGTGTAAACGATTTTAAGAAATGTCACAAATAAGCTTTATGGACAATATTTTAAATTAAAAATTTAGTAAGAATAATCATTAAGAGGAGGTGAATTCATGACTTAGATAATATAAGGTTCATATTACAGAAGTGACATTGTGTTGGATAACTGATAAGAATATCTGGAAGGGTGTTTACCCGTTAAAGAAAGCAAAGTTTGGTCGCTTTTATTTTATGTAAATTGAAAAGTAAAATAAGATTCGCTAAAGTAATAAATTTCATGGATTAAATTAAAATATATTTAAGGTTTTATTGATGTGAATCTCTAAATTAATAAAAATCTAGTAAGTATTTAATAATGATATTGACATTTTCAGCAATAAATGTATACTTGTAATTAGAAAATGTGCATACAAGTTTAACAGTTGACAATACTGGGTTATACTTGATTTCACATTACAATATATACGTACAATGAAAACGTTGTACAAGCTGATGATATATAAATGTGCATATAATAATAAAAATTATTTTGAGGAGTGATTATTAATGTTAAACATACCAAAAGTAAAATTAGGAATTGTGGCTGTAAGTAGAGATTGTTTCCCTGTTCAATTAAGTGAAAGAAGAAGAGCTGCAATTGTAGCATCATGTAAAGAAAAAGGAATTGAAATTTTTGAAGCAAAAACTGCTGTAGAAAATGAAAAGGATGTTCTAAAGGCTTTGGATGAGGTAAATGCTGCTGGAGTTAATGCATTAGTAGTTTATCTTGGAAACTTTGGACCAGAAGGCCCAGAAACAATGCTTGGACAAAAATTTAATGGACCAGCTATGTATGTTGGAGCATCAGAAGAAACAGGAAAAGATCTTATAGATGGACGTGGAGATGCTTATTGCGGAATTCTTAATGCATCATATAACCTTGATTTAAGACATTTAAGACCATACATTCCAGAATATCCAGTTGGAACAGACACAGAAATATCTGATATGATTGCTGATTTTGAAAATATAGCAAGAGTAGTATTAGGTCTTTCAAAATTAAAGGTTATGAGCTTTGGACCTAGACCACAGGATTTCCTTGCATGTAATGCACCAATCAAACCATTATATGATTTAGGAATAGAAATAATGGAAAACTCAGAACTTGATTTATTTGCAAGCTTCAATGAACACGCAGGTGATGAAAGAATACCAGCAATCGTAAAAGAAATGGAAGAAGAACTTGGAACAGGAAACAAATATCCAGGAATATTACCAAGACTTGCTCAATATGAAATAACACTTCTTGACTGGGCAGAAGCAAATAAAGGAGCTTCAGAATATGTAGTTTTCGCTAACAAATGCTGGCCTTCATTCCAGACTCAGTTTGGATTTGTTCCTTGCTATGTTAACTCAAGATTAACAGGAAGAGGAATTCCAGTAGCTTGTGAAACAGATATATATGGAGCAGTAACTGAATATATAATCACTTGTGCTACACAAAATCCTCCAACATTACTTGATATAAACAATACTGTACCTAAGGATATGTACGATGAAAACAGCAAAGCATTCGAAGGATACAAGCTAACTGATTTATTCATGGGCTTCCACTGCGGAAACACAGCTAAAGCTTGCATGAAATATGCTGCAATGGATTTCCAACGTATAATGCATAGAGGTCTTGAACCAGATAAGGAACCAGATATCACAAGGGGAACTTTAGAAGGAGCTATAAAACCAGGAGAAATAACTTTATTTAGATTACAATCAACAGCTGGAGCTACATTAAGAAGTTATATAGCTGAAGGTGAAGTAATAGACGTTGATCCTAAATCATTTGGTTCAATCGGAATATTTGCAGTAAATGAAATGGGAAGATTCTACAGACATATACTTGTAGGAAAGAGATACCCACATCATGCTGGAATAGCATTCAAACACACAGGAAAAGTATTATTTGCTGTAATGAAAATGTTAGGGATAGAAGATGTTGGATTCAACCAACCTGCAAACATGTTATACAAAGATGAAAATCCTTTTAAGTAAGAAAAAACGCGAAATAACAGTGTTTTAAAACATTAAATAAAATTAATAAATCTAAGAGCCTAAATCCTAAAAATCTAAGAACTTTCAATAACTCGCATACGCTCAGACAAATTGAAAGTTCTAAGGTTTTTACGATTTAGGCTCTAAGATTTATAAAAATTTTATTTAAATTGTTTTTAAAACACTGTTATTTCATTTTTATGGTAGTACAAGGAAGAAATTCCTCCGTACCTACGGAATTTCAGATGAGAATCTTTGCAGGAACAGCATAAAATTTTAAGATATTTCAATAACTCGCATATGCTCAGACAGATTGAAATATCTAAGGATTTTAGGATTTTCGAGCCAAGATTTATTAGGATTTTTTTAAATTGTTCCTTCAGCATTGTTACTTCGCTCCCACGGTGGTATAAGGAAGAAATTCTTCCGTGCCTACGGAATTTTAGGTAGGAATATTTGTAGGAACAAGGATTTTTATAATAGAGCATATAAACACATGGTTGAGTTTCATTGATTAACCATGTGCTTGTTGAATTTTATATTTTAAACAAGAAAAACTAATATAATTGTTCAGATGTATTGTAAGGCAGTGAAGGGATGAGAACTCTTGAAGCTTAAGAATGGTATATAGGTATTTGATTTGACACGTATAACTTTTTTAGATAACAGTTAAACAATTTGCTTTGGAGGTATGGATATGGAAAGCTCTACAAAAAACAAACAATCAGATGAAATAATTAACAAAATGGCTTGTAAAGCATTTGGCGAAGTGAAAGCAGTAGAAATACAGGAGCTAAAAGAAGGATTTTTTAATGCAGCGTATGAAATAAAATTATCAAAATTACTTCTAAAAAAGAAGTAATATTGAAGATTTCACCACCTGAAGATGCATTAATTATGACTTATGAGAAAAACATAATGTTTGCTGAAATAGATGTTATGAATATGCTTAAAAGAAAAACAAATTTGCCTATTGCAGAGGTTCTTTATTATGATAACAGCCATAGTATATGTAAAGCTGATTATTTCTTTATGTCTAAAATTCCGGGAAACAGTTTAAATTCTATTTCAAAGGAAATTAGAGTAGAAGATAAAAACAATATTTATTATGAATTGGGAAGACTTAATAGGAGAATTAACAATATAAGAGGCAAAAAATTTGGATATTATAGTCAAGCTAATAAACAAGGCAACAATTGGTATGAGGTTTTTTCAAGCATGATAAGTGATGTTATTAATGATGCAAAAGCTCTAAATATTGATATTGGAACAAAATATGATACGATAGGAAAACTAATAGAGAGATATAAAGTAATATTCGAAGAGGTAGAGGTACCTAAGCTTGTTCATTGGGATTTATGGGCAGGAAATGTTTTTATTAAAAACGGACAAATAACAGGACTTATTGATTTTGAAAGGTGTATTTGGGCAGATGAACTTATGGAAGCTGGATTTAGATCATATAGCTATAACGAGAATTTCTATAGGGGATATGGGGTAGGAAAATTAACTGAAACACAAAAAATTCGTGCAAAGTGGTATGATTTATATTTATTCTTAATAAATGCTTTAGAATGTGATTATAGGCATTATGAAGGACGAGAAATTTATAATTGGGCCAGACAAAAAGTTATTGAAACCATTGAAATACTTAGCAATTTATTATTGAAAATTAATTAATTTATATATTATTGCACAAAAACAAAAAAATAATACAAAAAAGTAGTTGACACATATGCGTAAAGATGATATTATAAATAAGCTGTCTGATGACAGCACATTGAACTTTGAAAATTAAACAGAGAAGAGATAATGAACCAGCAATTCTTTTGAATAGAAGAAATTCTATT
>NZ_JBJIAA010000029.1:0-28975 GCF_045310695.1 Clostridium neuense | reverse complement strand
TAAGGCATAATGCTGGTAATGTGCCCTTATAGGGCTTAAGGAAAAACCACCAGCTAAGCTGGTGGATATTTATTTTTGTTAAAATTAAGCACACGCATTGCTTAAAGCATATGAATAATTGCAATATTAAAATAGATAAATGGCATTGCAATTATTCACAGCATTGCAAAAAAAGCAATGTTTATCCACATTTAAAGGGTGTAATTGTTATAAGATGTGGATAAAAAAACTAATTGTTTTTTCATACAAAAAAATTTATATACGTTTACATATGAATAAAAAAATTAAAGTAGTATTATAGGAGAAACAACTTGAAAGATTGAGATTTTAAATTTTAGGTTTATCCTGACAAGTTAGGGGTGTGTGGTTATAATGAAGGAATGTAAAGAAAAGGGGCAGCTTAAACTTCCAAAGCTTATAAGTGACGGCATGGTACTACAAAGAAATGCAGAGGTTAAAATTTGGGGATACGATGTTTTAAATCAAAGCGTAACTGTGCATTTTGCAGATAAAGTGTACAGCTGTATAACAGATTCCAATGGAAAGTGGGAAATAACTCTTGATAAATTAAAAACAGGTGGACCTTACACTATGATGGTGGAGGGAAGTAATACTGTTATAGTAAACGATATATTAGTTGGCGATGTATGGGTTTGTTCTGGACAATCTAATATGCAGCTGCCTGTAAATCGTATAAAGGTAATTTATGAAGATGAGTTTAACAATGCTAAAAACACTTGTATAAGGCAGTTTATTGTGCCAGAAAAATACGAATTCAAAAAACCTGTAGAAGATGTAGCGTCAGGTGAGTGGAAATCCGTAGATCCTGAAAGTGTTCTTGATTTCTCAGGTGTAGGATATTTTTTTGCTAAAGCATTGTATGAAAAATATAAGGTGCCAATAGGATTAATTAAGACAGCTATAGGAGGCTCAGCGGTTGAGTCATGGTTAAGTGAAGCTGCATTAAAAGAGTTCCCTAAATATATGAAAACAGCAGAAGCCTTTAAGGATGATGCTTATTTTAATAAAGTAAGAAAAAATGACGAGGAGTCAAGTCATAGGTGGTATAAAAATGTAGATAAAAAAGATGAGGGACTGGCTAACCCAGAAAAACCATGGTTTGATCCAAGCTGTGATGTTTTAGATTGGGATACTATTAATTTGCCTGCTTGTTTTAAAGACGAAAAGATAGGAGCTTTAAATGGTTCTGTATGGTTTAGGAAAGACATAGATATTCCGAAATCAATGCTTGGAAAGCCTGCAATGATTTTACTTGGAACTATTACAGATAGCGATTTTGTTTATATCAATGGCAAATTAGTAGGGACAACGGGGTATCAGTATCCACCGAGAAGATACAATATTCCTAAAAATTTACTTCAAGATGGAAGAAATACAATCGTTATCAGAGTTATTAGCAATAATGGTAATGGAGAATTTACTGAGGATAAGCCCTGCGAAATAGCTATAGAAAACAAGAAGATTGATTTAAAAGGAAGTTGGAAGTATCATATAGGAGTGTCGGTAAAAGAACCGCTGCCACCAGTGACATTTTTTCCATCAGTTCCATTATGTTTGTATAACGGAATACTTTCTCCTGTAATAAGCTATACAATTAAGGGTGTTATTTGGTATCAAGGAGAATCAAATTGTGATAGACCTAAAGAATATAAAAGTATGTTCGTTAGGTTGATAGCTGATTGGAGAGAAAAATGGAAGCAAGGAGATTTTCCATTTTTATATGTTCAACTGCCAAACTTCATGAAGGCTAAAGAGGAACCTGGTGAAAGTGCTTGGGCAGAGCTTAGAGATGTACAGCTTAAAACTCTTAATGCTACTAATAACACAGGAATGGCGGTTGCTATTGATGCAGGAGAGTGGAATGATTTGCATCCATTAAATAAAAAGGATATAGGTGAACGTCTTGCACTTGCAGCTAGAAAGGTAGCATATGGTGAAGAAGCTTTAGTATATTCAGGACCAATTTATAAATCTATGAGAACTGAAGGCAATAAAATAATTATATCCTTTACTAATATAGGAAGTGGGCTAATTGCAAAAGGAAATTGTGAATTAGGGCACTTTGCAATTTGCGGGGATGACAAAAGATTTGTATGGGCAAAGGCTGAAATAAAGGACAACGAGGTTGCAGTTTGGAATGAAGATATTGATAAGCCTATAGCAGTTAGATATGCATGGGCAGACAATCCAGAAGGTGCTAATTTATATAATAAAGAAGGCTTGCCAGCATCACCATTTAGGACTGATTAATTTTTTAATTATATAGATAAAAATGAATAGGAGTGAAAATATTATGGCAAATATATTTTTGAGATTTCCGGGAGGAATGACAAAAGCTCTTACATTAAGTTATGATGATGGAGTGGAGCAGGATATAAAGCTTATTGAAATTATGAATAAGTATGGATTAAAAGGAACCTTCAATTTAAATAGTGGTCTGTATGCCAAAGAAGGTACAGTTTATAAAAAAGGTCAAATTCATCGTAGAATGACTGAAAATAGGGTTACAGAGCTTTATAAAAATTCAGGACATGAAGTTGCAGTGCATACATTAACACATCCACACCTTGAGCAGCTGCCAACTAATGTGGTTGTTGAAGAAATAATTAAAGATAGAGAAAATCTTGAAAAGCAATTTGGTACAATTGTTCGTGGAGCGGCATACCCATATGGTACGATGAATGATAATGTTGTTCAAATACTTAAAGACTGTGGAATAGTATATTCTAGAACTGTAGTATCAACAAATGATTTTAGAATTCCTAAGGACTGGCTTCGACTAACTGCAACTTGCCATCATAATTCACCAGAGCTAAAAAGCTTGGCAAAAAAGTTTGTAGAAGATGAAGTGAGTGCGACACCATATTTATTCTATCTATGGGGACATAGTTATGAATTTGAGGCAAATGACAACTGGAAGGTAATTGAAGACTTCGCTAAGTATGTGGGAAATAGAGATGATATTTGGTATGCAACAAATATAGAAATTTATGATTATATTGATGCTTATAATAGGTTGTTATTTAGTTCTTGTGGTAAACGTGTAAAAAATCCATCAAGCATAAAATTATGGTTTCAATATGAACAAAAGATTATTGCAATTAATCCAGGAGAAGTTATAGAAATTGAAGCTTAAAACTAATTGCAAGCTCTAACTTTTTTGCAATCACTATGCTTTGGTAAGCGTAGCGATTGCAATTTTTATTTAATGCTGTATGGTGTAGAAATTAAAATTCAGTGGCTTATAGCTTTTGCAATTCGTCTTTAACAAACTGCATAAGTTCTCTTATCATATTTTCAGAGAAATCAAATTTTATTCCTGCTGCTTCATATACCTCTGGTATTGGTACAGAATTTCCTAGTGACAATGCTTTTTTGTAATTTTCTATTGTTTCCCTTGGAGCTTTTTTGTAATTTCTCCATATTTGAAGTGCGCCCAGCTGTGCTATAGCATATTCAATATAGTAAAAAGGAACTTCAAATATGTGCAATTGTTTCTTCCAGAAATTCTTTAAAGCGTCTTCATAACCAGAAAAGTTTACTGTTTGAAATTGAAATTCTTTGGCCATTTCTTGAAATTTTTCATTTCTTTCTTCTGCGGAGTGCTCTGGATGAGAGTACATCCAATGTTGAAATCTATCTACAAGAACTTCCCAAGGCAAAAACTTTATTATTCCTTCAAGATGTTCCTTTTTAGCTCTTTTTAAATCCTCTTCATTCTTATAAAAGACATCCCAACTGTCCATGCATAAAAGTTCCATACTCATGCTGGCAAGTTCCGCAGTTTCACTTGGGGTTTCTCTATAATCAGCAAGTTCAATGTTAGAGGTTAAAGTGTTATGAACAGAATGTCCTCCCTCATGAGTAAGTGTGATAAAATCATCATTAGCTTGAGCTTCATTCATAAATATACATGATGTGTTACTTACAGGGAAAGAATCACAAAAGCCTCCAGGTGATTTTGCTTTTCTACTTTCAAGGTCCAGAGTTCCGGCGTTCTTCATTTTATTTAAAGTATTAAAAAATACCTCATCCTTTTGTTTAAATATTTTTAACACTCCGTCTATAAGTTCGTTTACATTGTTATATGGTTTTAGAGGCTTTTGCCCTTCTTTTACAGCCGTCATATCCCAGGGTCTGAAATCTTGAACATTAATTTCTTTTCTGTGATCCTCTCTTATTTCATTTACAAGTGGAACAACAGCTTTTAAAACTGATTCATGAAGTTCTAGACAATCTTCTGGTGTATATGAAAATCTTTCAAGTTTTTTAAACATGTACTCAGTAAAATTTTTACAATTTGCATTTAATGCTTTTTGATTTCTTAGTTTTACTAGCTGATCCATTATTGTATCTAATTTTTCACTATCTTTAAGCATTCTATTCTGCACAAGTGTCCACGCTTTTTTACGTATTTGTCTATCTGAATCCTTCATATATACAGCCATCTGCTGCAATGTTTTTTCTTCATCGTTCCACATCACAGACATATTTCCTGTTATATCATAATATTCAGTACACAATTTATCTTCTTTAATTTCTATATCAATATTTTCTTTTCTAAAAATTTCAATTGCATTTGCTCTTTTTTTTACTAGATTATCATAGTAGCTTCCTAGTTTACTTCTGTATTCACTATTGTAAAAAAATTTATCAAGTAATTCGCTGTATTTTTTAATTAAAGGCGAAATTACTTCATTATCATGCTCATATGCAGCTTTTATTTCTTTATTATTACTATAACAATTAACAGCAAAATAATTTCTGCTAAGCTTTTCTTTTATATCGGCACATAAAGTTGATTCATCTACTAACCATTTTTTTAAATCTTCCGGCGAGTTGATTTTTTTATCTAGTAATTTTTTATAGTTGCATTCTAATTCTTTCTCATTAATCATAAAAAACTTGTGCATTTAAGCACCTCCGAACTAATTATTGATAGGTTTGCAATATGATTAAAATTATACTATTATATATAAAATTTGTCTATAATGGTTATAATTTTAATACATATATAGACTAATTTTATAAATTTAATAATTTCTATTTAAATTTTCTTAGTATTGCTGCCGTTGTTAACTTCTCTATACTGAGTCGGATTTATACCTTCAAATTTCTTAAATATTCTAAAGAAGGTACTGTGGATAGAAAAACCAACCATTTCACCAATTTTAATAACACTTAAATTAGTTTCCAAGAGCAGTTTTTTAGATTCTGAAATTCTAACATTTGATAGATAAATATGGAAAGACATACCCGTTGAAGCTTTGAATACTTTTGAAAGATATTTATCTGACACATTAAATTTTTCTGCGATTTTTTCAAGGTATATGTCTTCACTATAATGTTTATTTATATAATCAGTAATCTCGTTTATATCAAGTTTGCAATTGCACTTATTTGTTTCTGAAAGCTTGCATATTACGCTGCTTATATAATCAGATATAGTACCTATTGAGTAATTTATTATATCTGATTCAAGATCAAGATAATCTTTGCCCATAAGCTTAGAAATTGCAACTTTTTTTTCATCTGCTGCTCTTGAAATAGTATTGTAAATGCTTAAATATAGGAGCTTAATTGAGGTTTGAGATAAGTTTGGCTGATTTTCACCAATTATGGAGTTAATTAGATCGATAGCTTCATTTTTGTAGCAGCCAATTAGGTAATTGTATAATTTATTTTCATCATTTATGGAGTAATTAAACTTCTTACCGAAAATTTCATTTGAATATACCTTTATTTTTTCGTCAGATAGTGGTGATAAAGTGGATAAGGTTTTAGTTGCTTCATTATATGATTTATTCATACCTGCAAGATACGGATATATTCTGCCAATTCCAACAGTTATATTAATAAGATCACTATCATAAGAAAATATAGAAACAACATCTTCAATATTCTTAACTATTTTCTGCAAAGCTTCATCGTTAGGTACGTTAATAATAATGCAAATTTTAGTTTTACTTATATGTAAAGCCTGTGTTGGGAAATTCCAAAGTGCAATATTTTGAAACATCTTTGAGATACCCTTTATTGCTAATAAATATTCTGTATTGGTATAAATAGAATGATATTTTTCAGTAAAGTTTAGTTCAAAAATACTTATACAAAAGCTGCTGTATTGAAAATTTAGCTTGCCAGAATCTATAAAGTGCTTAACGTTTTCATCAAGCATAAAATCAACATCAGTTAAAATTTTAGTCAAATATTGTTCGGATACTAAAGGAGTGAGTTTATCCTTACTTGCTATAATTTCATCTATTTGATTGTTTAAATACTGGATTTCGCTTATATCATTATAAGAGCTATCAGGGTTATTCTTTTTTAGTACTTGTATTAAATTGTTTATAGGGCTGTATATTTTTTTGCTTAAAAAGTATGCTGAAAAAACTGAAATGCACATACCAAAGAGTATTATAAAGTATGCTAATCTTCGTATAGCTGCAAGATTTTCATAAAAGTCATTATAAGGAACAAGGGCGACATAAATAAAATCATTAAATTTAGCGGTACTAGATGCAAAGCTCATTACCATATACTTGTTACCGTTTACACTGTATTGAAAGAAACTATCTCCTTGTGAATTAAGCTTAGATAGAAAATCTTTATCACTAGTAAAATTCTTGCAAATTTCGGTATCTGTTGAAGCAAACATAACACCTTTTTTATTTACTATTGATAAATTAGAGCGTTTTGTAAATTTATATTGATTAAGAAGAGAAGAAAGCTCATTTACACTTATGTTTATAACAAAAAGATTTGAAGATTTAAAACTATCAATATTTGGAGTAACAAAAGGTATTACAGTTCTACTGCTATAGTTATCAATTGTATTGGCTTCAAGCAATGTTGGGTTTAAGATTTTATAATAGATGTTGTTTACATTTAGATGCATCCAAAAGTTTTTATCGTAAGCCTTGTATTTTGATGCTCTAGAATAAAAGTTGTCTACAGTAGAAGTACCAGAAACATCGATAACTTCATTGCTATTTCTATGTAGTACATATACGCTGTCTATAAGTGCTTTAGTAGCTTTAAATTTAAGCAGTGAGTTTATTACAGATTGAACTTTTGCTATATCGATTTGACTTAATTTATAATCTGAATAAAATACGTCATATAAATTACTATTTGTTGAAAGAAGTAAAGTCGTATTTTGAAGTTCGTTTAATGAATTATCTATAGTATCTGCAAGTGCAGATAGATTTGAGATATTATTTTTGGTTATTTGATTTTTTAATGAATCTTTATAGTTATTATAAACTAAGAAAGTTGATAACAACATTATCATTATTGGCAATAAAAAGCATAAAAAGATTTGTCGCAAAAAACGTTTTCTTTCTGTACTTTTATTGCTATTATCAATAATACTCATCTTATTATCCCCTGCCTTCCCGTAAGTCCAATTATAAATTAACTCTTATAATTTTGCAACGCTTAAGATTGCACAGTCAAAAATTGCAATGGTTTTTATTTTTGCAATATAAGTTTGAATATTGCATGAATATTTTTTGCAATATTTGGTTAAAAGTGAAATAAGTAAAAAGTAAATTTTGCATTCTGATTTTTAAATTGCTTCTTGAGACGAAGATGAATAATGTATATGATTGTATCAAGTCAGGTGGCAAACCAAAAATAAAGTTTAAGAAAGGAGACTATTAAATGGAAACGGTGTCAATCGTTAAAGATGAAAACAAAAAAGAAATAAAGAAGAAACAAAAAGGTAACCTACAGAAAAACATTTCAATTATAACAAAAGATTGGCAATTATATACCCTCTTAATATTACCAATTATATATTATATAGTTTTTAAGTATGGGCCTATGCTTGGAAATATAATTGCATTTAGAAGTTATGTGCCTGGAGGTTCTGTACTCGGAGAGGAATGGGTTGGACTTAAATACTTTAAACTTTTTATAGCTGATCCTACTTTCTGGCTGGTATTTAAAAATACACTTATTATAAGTGTACTTCAATTAGTAATAGGATTTCCTTTCCCTATTATATTTGCACTTTTATTAAACGAAATTAGATCAAAAAAGTTTAAGAGATTTGTACAAACAGTATCATATTTACCATATTTCCTTTCTGCTGTTGTAATAGCAGGTATGATACAAGATCTTCTTTCACCATCAACTGGTGTAGTAAATATGGTTATTAAACATTTCACAGGATCAACAATCAACTTCTTATCTTTGCCACAATGGTTTAGAACAATATATGTGGGTTCCGGAATATGGCAAGGTTTAGGATGGGGAGCGATATTATATTTAGCAGCACTATCCAATATAAATATGGAATTGTACGAATCTGCAAAAATTGATGGAGCAAATCGTTGGCAGCAAACACTCCATGTAACTATACCAGGAATTATGCCTACAATTGTTATACTCTTAATACTTAATATAGGAGGCCTTTTATCAGTAGGCTATGAAAAGATTATGTTACTGTACAATCCGCTTACTTATTCTACAGCTGATGTAATATCTACGTACCTATATAGAATGGGTCTTGAAGCAAATAATTTTAGTTATGCAACAGCAATAGGATTATTTGAAGCTGTTATAGGATTGGTATTAGTTTCAGGAGCAAATTATTTTTCAAAGAAATTTTCAGAGACAAGCTTATGGTGATGGAGGTGAATATAGATGGGTGATTCAAAGCAGTATAAAATATTTAGGGTAGTTAATTTTATAATAATGATGTTAGTAGTAGTAGTGACGCTTTATCCGTTTCTATATGTATTAGCAGAATCCTTTAGTGGTGAGAAATATATCATGAAAGGTATGGTAACGTTTTTTCCTAGGGGATTTACAACTGAAACCTATAGAGTAGTTATGAAGGAGAAGGATTTCTGGATTGAATACAAAAACACTATTTTATATACAGTTTTAGGAACTGCAATATCAGTATTTTTGACAGGTATTTTAGCATATGCACTTTCTAAAAAAAGGTTAAAAGGAAGAAACTTTTTTTTAGCCTTCACACTGTTTACTATGTTCTTTAGTGGTGGAATAATTCCTAACTATGTAGTAGTAAAAGCTTTAGGAATGAGAAATACAATTTGGGCAGTAGTTATTCCAGGTGCAATAAGTACCTATAATATGATAATTATGAAAACCTTTTTTGAAGGATTGCCTAAGGAATTAGAAGAATCAGCATCAGTAGATGGACTTGGTACCTATGGAATAATGGTAAGAATTATGCTGCCGCTTTCAAAGCCTATTTTAGCTACAATGACATTATTCTACGCTGTAGGTCTTTGGAATAGCTGGTTTGGACCATTTATGTATCTTGATAACAAGAAGTTGTTCCCAGTTACATTATATATAAGAAATATAATAGCTGGAGCTAATTCAACAGCAGAAAATAGTGGTTCCAACACTGAAGCATTAGCTCAGGTTGCGGCCACAATAAAAGCAGCTTCTATAATATTAACAGTTTTACCAATACTCTGTGTTTATCCTTTTGTCCAAAAGTACTTCGTAACAGGAGTTATGATTGGATCAGTAAAAGGTTAACAAATATATATTATTAAATTAGGGGGAATTATAAATGATGAGAAAGAGACTAAAAGGTTTAGTTGCAGCGGCTCTTACTACTGCAATGTGCGCAAGTTTACTTGTTGGCTGTGGCAGTTCTTCTAGTAGTACAAAAACAGATACTTCAACAGATACAGCAACTGTAGGGAAGGCAAATGTTACATTTAAATCTTCAAAACCATTGACGTTTAGTATGCTTTTTAATGATTCGCCTACATATCCGTATAAGCAGGATTGGCTTTTATTCCAACAAATAAAGAAAATTACAAATGTATCACTAAAGCTTACAGTAGTACCAATGAGTGATTACATTCAAAAAAGAAGTTTGCTTATAAGTACAGGTGATGCTCCAGAGATAATGCCTAAAACTTACCCAGGACAAGAAACTTCATTTATATCATCAGGAGCAATACTTCCAATAAGCGATTATGTAAAATATATGCCTAACTTCCAAAAGAAAGTTAAGGACTGGAATATGCAGGATGATCTTAAGTCAATAATGCAGGATAATGGGAAATATTATGTTCTTCCAGGTTTACACCAAACTCCTGTTCAAGATTACTCATTTGCAATGAGAACAGATTTACTTGAAAAGAATAATCTTAAAGTGCCAACCACTTATGAAGAATTAGAAGAAACACTTAAAAAGATTAAAGAATTATATCCTAATATGTCACCTTGGTCAGATAGATTCCTATTTGCAAGTGCTTTAAATATTGCTGCACCAACTTTTGGAGCAACATATGGATGGAACATGGGAAATGGTGAGATGTTTGATAAATCATCAGATAAGTTTATTTTCTCACCTACTACAAAGGAATATAAAAACATGCTTCAATATTTCAGTGGTCTTGTAAAAGAAAATTGCTAGATACTGAAAGCTTCACTCAAAGTGATGATCAAGCTGTTCAGAAATTTGTAAATGGAAAGTCTTTTATGATCTCTACAAACTCTCAATATTTACTTAGCTATAGACAATCCATGGATAAAACTTTAGGTGCTGGAAAATACAAAGTAGTAAAAATTAATGTTCCAGCTGGTCCTAAGGGAGCTTTACTTGCATCAAGCCGTCTTGAAAATGGAATAATGTTCTCATCTAAAGCAGCAAAAGATCCAAACTTTCATCAAATGCTTCAATTTATAGACTGGTTATATTACAGCGATGAAGGACAAGAGCTTTGTAAATGGGGAGTTAAAGGTACTACTTATAATGTAGAAAACGGTAAGAGAACTCTTGCTAACGGAATAAACTTCCAGAACCTTAATCCAAATGGTGGAAGCAAGGATTTAAGACAACAATTTGGCTTCAGCGGTGGTGTATTCTCTTATGGTGGCAGTGATGATCTTATGCAATCTATGATGAGCGATGAAGATAAAGCTTTCCAAAAGGAAATAAAATCTACAAAGACATTTATCAAACCAGATCCTCCAGTATTATTTTCTGATACTGAACGTGAACAATCAACATTAATAAGCAAACCACTTATGGACTATGTTCAATCTATGACCTTCAAATTTATGAGTGGAAGTGCTTCTTTAGATAAAGATTGGGATAGTTATGTAACTCAATGTAAGGCTAAAGGCAGCGATAAGCTTACAGATATGACAAATAAAACTTATAAAGCAACAAAGTCAAAAATAGATAAGTAGAAATAATATTGATTTGGAATATTAAATAAAGCTAATAAATCTAAGATGATAAATCCTAAAATTCTAAGAAGTTTCAATAACTCGCCTTTGGCTCAGACAGATTGAAACTTCTAAGACTTTTACGATTTATCCTCTAAGATTTATAAAGCTTTATTTAAACCATCCCTTCATCAATATTGTTTCACTCACACGGTAGTACAAGGAAAAAATCATCCTTGTGTTTTATCTATTTTATACATAAAAAATTTTGAGAGGAGTATCTAAAATGGAAGCAGGTGTAAGTAAAAGTGTTTTATATAAGTGTTGGCTTAATTATGATAGGGGAGCCAAGTTATCAAAAGAAAATGGAGAAATTTTAAGTAGAATTGTAACTGAAAAAGAAAGTGAAATTATTAGTTCGGCTGTTAAAGAACTTGAAATGGCGGCTCAAAACATTATAGGAAGGAAACCTGAGGTTTTAAAGGAAACAAATTTACCTCATGTATTTTTAGGAATAGATAAGGATGAAAAATCAGATTTAATTGACAATGGTTTTTCAATAAAAAAAGACAAAGGTGTTGTAAATATTTTAGGAAAAGACGAAAATGGAATTTTATATGGAGTTTTTGAATTTTTAAGACAAATTTATACAGGAAAAAATATAGACAATATTAATATTGTAGACAACCCGAAGAATATGCTCAGAATGATAAATCACTGGGACAATATGAGTGGAGATATAGAAAGAGGTTATGCAGGACAATCAATATTTTATAAGGATAACTGCGTGATAGATAAAATGGATAGAATCGAGGACTATGCAAGGCTTGCAGCGTCTATTTTTATAAATGGAATTGTTATAAATAATGTAAATGTACATCAGTATGAAACAAAACTCATAAGTTGCGAATACTTGCCAAAGGTAAAAAAAATAGCAGATGTATTTAGAAAATATGGAATAAAGCTTTACTTGAGTATTAACTTTGCAGCACCAATGGAACTTGGTGGACTTAATACAGCAGATCCACTTGATGCCGAGGTTAAGGCATGGTGGAAAAAAACAGCTGAAAATATATACAGAAGCATTCCTGATTTTGGTGGATTCCTTGTAAAAGCAGACTCAGAATTTAGACCAGGTCCTTTCACTTATGGACGTGATCACGCAGATGGAGCAAATATGCTAGGAGAAGCACTTGAACCTTTTGGTGGAATAGTAATATGGAGATGCTTTGTGTACAACTGTCTTCTTGATTGGAGAGATAGAACTAAAGATAGAGCTAGAGCAGCATATGATAACTTTAAACCTCTAGATGGAAAGTTTAAGGATAATGTAATACTACAGGTTAAAAATGGACCTATGGATTTTCAAATAAGAGAACCTATCTCTCCTTTATTTGGAGCTATGCCAAACACAAATGAAATTGCAGAATTTGAAATAACTCAGGAATATACAGGACAACAAAAACATCTTTGCTATCTTGTACCTTTATGGAAGGAAACTTTAGATTTTGACACGCTTGTAGAAGGCAAGGGTTCAACGGTTAGTGAAATAGTTAATGGAAATTTATTTAAGAGAAAGTATGGAGGTGTGGCCGCTGTATCAAATATAGGTAATGATGAGAGTTGGACAGGACATCCTCTAGCACAAGCAAACTTCTATGGTTATGGAAGAATGATATGGGATACTACTCTTAGTGCAGAGGAAATTGCAAAGGAGTGGGTAGAACTTACCTTTGGGGTTTTTGAAGGTGAGGACAAAATAGTATCAATGCTTATGCAGTCAAGAGACATATATGAAGAATATACTTGTCCACTAGGAATAGGCTGGATGGTAAATCCAAACCATCATTATGGACCAAGTGTTGATGGATATGAATATGCAGCCTGGGGAACTTACCACTATGCTGATTTTAGGAGTCTTGGAGTTGATAGAACAGTAAAAACTGGTACAGGCTATACGGCAGAATATGCAAAGCCAATAGCGGACATGTATGAAAATGTGGAAACTTGTCCTGAGGAGTTACTGCTTTTCTTCCATAACATGGAGTACAAGTATGTGCTTAAGAGTGGAAAAACAATAATTCAGCATATATATGATACTCATTTTGAAGGAGTAGAAAGAGTATATGACTTAAAGGAAAAATGGCTTTCACTTAAGGGAAAAATTGATGATGAAATATTTGATGCGGTTCTCGATAGGCTTGAAATTCAAATAAAGGATTCAAAGGAATGGAGAGATGTTGTAAATTCATATTTCTATAGAAAAACTGGAATTCAAGACGAACACAAAAGAAAAATATATTAATGGTGGTGAAATATACAGAATTAAATGTACCATTGTATGTTTATCTATAAGTAATTTTTTAATAAAAAGTGGGGTGGAAAATTTAAAGATTTGTGGAATAATATTGAAATTAACACTTGAAAGTGATAGTATTTATACGTTTAAAATAAATTTATAGGAGGTATTTTTATGGAAAATAAATCATTTCATGAACATCATAGTGCATTTGGAGCTTTCTCAAGCTTTATTTTAGGAAAGTTTGGACAAGGCGGGGGATTTGTACTTAATGATGTAAGACCTCAAGATGACAATATACTTATTGGTTATAAGGATAAGAATGGTATAAAGCTTTTACCTTTTTGCAATAGTATTACAAGTGCTGCTGAAGGAGAATTTACTGGAGAAGTGGTAAGTGGAAGCGAAAAGAAAAGCATTGAACTTTTTGAAGAAAAAGATGTGAAGAGAGAACTTAAATGGGCGTCAGATACGTGGACAGCGGATAGCTTTAGTTTTTCTATCATAACTCCTTTTGGAAATGTAAAAGATCCAGCAGATATGACAGAGGAAGAGAAAAAGCTTATGTTTGCTCCAGTAATATTTGCAAAGATATCCTTGGATAATACAAAGGGTACTTCTGATGCGGAAATGATATTTGGAGTAGAAGGACTTAAGAGAAGGATTTCAGAAGTTACAAAGGATGCTTACCTTGGAGCTGCATTTGGAAGGAAATATGGCTTTGCCGTAAAAGCTTCAGAGGATATAAGAGAACTTTCAAGACTCGATATATTAAGCTCATGGGCAGAAGGTAATTATCAAAATCATGGACTTGGAAGAGCACCTTCACTTATTTTTAAGGTTCCAAACGGCACTAAAAAAACGTATACAATAGCACTTGCAACATATGATCCGGCATATATAACAACTGGAATTGAAACAAAATTCTACTATGCAGATTTATTTGATTCTCTTGAAGATGTGCTTAAATTTGGATTAGAAAATGAGGCTTACTATGTTAAGAAGGCAGAAGACAGAGATAAAGAACTTGAAAACAGTAATCTAAATGAATATAGAAAATTTTTAATTGCCCATGCAACTCACAGCTATTATGCAAGCAGTGAACTTATGAAAAGAGACAATGAAGAACCTTTGTGGATATTAAATGAAGGCGAATACATTATGATGAATACTTTTGATCTTAATATAGACCATGTATTCTGGGAAATGAAATTCCATCCTTGGACAATAACAAATACTCTTGATTTATTTGTAGAAAAATACAGCTACAAGGATCAAATTGGACTTGCATTTACACATGATATGGGAACCTATGACGGATTTTCACCTGAAGGCTATTCTTCATATGAACTTCCAGACCTTACAGGCTGCTTTAGCTATATGACTAATGAGGAACTGTTAAACTGGATACTTACAGGGGCTGTCTATGGTTTGAAGATGAAGGATTACACTTGGCTTAATAAAAATAATGAAGTTTTTAAAGAGTGCTTTGAATCTCTTTCTAAAAGAGACAATAATGGTGATGGAGTAATGGATGTAGATAGTGAAAGATGCAAGAGCGGTTCTGAAATAACTACTTATGATAGTCTTGATGTAAGTCTTGGACAAGCAAGAAACAATTTATACCTCGGTGTAAAAACATGGGCTGCATATGTGGTTTTATCAAGCGTATTTAAAAAATTCGAGCTTTCAGAACTTGCAGAAAAAGCTATAGGAAAGGCTAAACAAGCAGCTGCTACAATAGTAAGCAAGTTTGACTATGAAAATGGATATATTCCAGCAGTATTTGAAAATGGAAATACTTCTAGAATAATTCCAGCAGTTGAAGCACTTATCTATCCTTATGAAATAGGAGAAAAGGAATATGTCAGCGAAACAGGAATTTTTGGAGACTTAGTAAAAATACTTAAAAAGCATACTAAGACAGTTCTAAAAAAAGGCTGCTGTATAGATGAAGTTTCAGGAGGATGGAAATTATCCTCTACAAGTAAAAATACCTGGAACAGCAAAATATTCCTTTGCCAGTATGTAATCAAAGAAATACTTAATATGAATTACGGAGAGGCTGAAACTGAATGGGATAAAGTTCATGCCGAGTGGCAGCAAGTTGGATGCAGCGTCGACGGAGCTACAGATCAGGTTAATAGTGATGATGGTTCACCAAGAGGAAGCAGACTTTACCCAAGGCTTGTTACAAGCATACTTTGGATGGAATAATGATAAACGACTTGAAATTTTGAGATGACTAATACTAATTTATACTGATAAACTGGAAGTTGAAGAAGAGTAGAGAGTAAGGAGTAGAGAGTAGAGTGAATGTGAATTTGCCTTTCGCTTCTCTCAGGTAAATCTTAGAACTTAATAGTGTCAGCTCCGCTGAACACAATATTTTAAACGCCCTGGGCGCAATAAGTTTTAGATTTTTCGAAGCATATCAGAGAAAAATCATCCTTCACTGTACTCTGTGCTCTAAACCACATCTTAGCTTTCCAGGATAAACTTGGAGATTGTAATTTTAATATTCCAAGTTGTTTATCTATAAAAGGAGGATCTTATTTTGAATAAATTAGTAATACCAAGAGACTCAAAAAAGGAGTTCCTTGGCAGATGGAATTTTTGTGTAGGAACAGGAAGACTTGGACTTGCACTTCAAAAAGAATATATTGATACTTTAGCCTTTGTAAAGAAAAATATAGACTTCAAATATATAAGAGGACATGGCCTTTTATGTGATGATGTTGGAATATATAGAGAAGATATGGTAGATGGAAAGGTTGTTCCATTTTATAATTTTACCTATATTGATAGAATTTTTGATTCATATCTTGAACTTGGAATAAAGCCATTTGTAGAGCTTGGTTTTATGCCTAAAAAGTTGGCTTCTGGAGCTCAAACTGTATTTTACTGGGAAGGAAACGTAACTCCGCCTAAGGATTATGAAAAATGGAGTGACCTTATTAAAGCTGTTGTGAAGCACTTTATTTCAAGATATGGAGAAGAAGAGGTTCTTACCTGGCCTTTTGAAATATGGAATGAGCCAAATCTTCCTGGTTTTTGGGAGCATGCCGATGAGAAGGAATACTTTAAGCTATATAAAGTGACTGCTGAAGCAGTAAAAAGTATAAATGAGAACCTTAAAGTTGGAGGACCTGCAATATGTGGTGGAGCTGATCACTGGATTAAAGATTTCTTAAAGTTCTGTGACACGGAAAATGCACCTTTAGATTTCGTTTCAAGACATGCATACACCTCAACTGTTGGAGAAAAAACGCCACACTTTACTTATCAAGAGATTATGCCACAGGAGCATATGTTTGATGAACTTAAAAGTGTAAGAAAAATGATAGATGAGACTAAGTTTAAACGATTACCTTTTCATATAACTGAATATAACACCTCATACCATCCGCTTAATCCTGTTCATGATACAGCTTTTAATGCAGCTTATATATGCAGGATATTAAGTGAAGCTGGAGATTATGTAAATTCATTTTCTTATTGGACTTTCAGTGATGTGTTTGAAGAATGTGATGTTCCAAGGGCAGAATTTCATGGAGGCTTTGGACTTGTAGCACTGCATAATATACCAAAGCCAACCTTTTATGCATTTTCATTTTTTAATGAACTTGGAAAAGAACTTTTGTATAAGGATGAGCATATCATTGTAACAAAAAAAGAAGATAAGTCTATAGTATTTGTAGCTTGGAATGAATGGTTTGGCAAAGCTTCTGATGAGGAAAAAGAATACGAGATAGCTATACCATTTAAGGATGGCAAGGTATTTGTAGAAAGATACACTGTAAATGAAGAATATGCAAACCCATGGGGTACATGGAGGGAAATGGGCAGGCCAAGATTTCCAAGTAAAGAGCAAATAGAACTTCTTAGGAAGGTTGCGGTACCACATATTACAACAAATAATTCTGTAGCTGAAAATGGCACTGTTAATATAAAATTTGTGCTAAAGAAAAATGAGGTGAGTTTGTTTAAATTAAAAGTAGTGGAGGATGAATCAGACACTTATATAGGACTTGATGACACTAAAATTACAAGCTACAAATAATAGGAAGTAACAATGCTCCTTCAGCATTGTTACTTCGCTTCCACGGTAGTGCAAAGGAAAATCATCCTTTATTGTGAACCGTGAATTGATTTAGCTTGCATTCTTTGCTTTTTATGTGATAAACATGCATAGGGGGAGAAATAAACTAATGGGTATATTTAAGGATATTATTACAACTATATTGAGTTTTAAATCATATGTACTACTTCCAATAATTATGCTTGTATTATCAATTATAATTGGACTTAAGCTTCAAAAGGCTATAAAATCAAGCATTACTTTAGGAATAGGCTTTGTAGGGATATTTATAGTTTTTGATTATTTTGTAGCCAAGGTAGGTCCTGTTCTTAAAGCAGTTATTGCTAGAACAGGGATAAAACAAAATGTAATGGAGGTTGGATGGACACCATTTGCAGGAATATCATGGTCTTTTAAATTAGTGCCACTGCTAATACTATTAATTTTAGTTATAAATATAATACTGTTATTTTTAAAGATGACAAATACTATAAATATAGATATATGGAATTATTGGCATTTTATATTTGCAGCACAACTTGTATATTATTTTACTAATAATGCAATTCTCTCCTGTTTAGCAGCAATTTTTCTGCTGGTTTTATGCATAAAGTTTGCAGACTGGAGCTCAAAGGATGTTGAAGAACTAACTGGACTTAGAGGAATATCAATTACAACATTATCTGCACAAGCATATTATTCCTTTGCAGTATTTATGGATAAGCTATTTGACAGAATTCCAGTGCTAAGGAATTTGGAGGCTAATCCAGAAAGTATAAAAAATAAACTAGGATTTTGTGGTGAACCCATGTCTTTGGGAATTTTGATGGGAGCTGTACTTGGAATAGCAGCTGGATACCCTGTTAAGGATATTCTTGATATTTCTATAACTATAGCTGCAGTTATATATATACTTCCTAAAATGACAGCAATACTTGGGGAAGGTCTTATGCCTATATCAGATGGAATGAAAGAATATATGCTTAGGAAATTTCCAAAGTTTAAAGATACCAATATAGGTCTTGATTCATCTTTAATAATAGGAAATCCTGCAGTTATAGTAACAGGAATATTATTGATGCCTGTAGCACTTGTATTTTCATTTATCCTTCCAGGAATTAAATTTATACCACTTGGTGACCTTCCAAATACTATAGGGGCAGTGGTTATGATTGTAGTTGCTATGAAAGGAAATGTAGTTAGATCCTTTATAACTGGAATACCTGTTATTATAGGAACGCTTTATACATCTTCGTATATGGCAAAAGCTCTAACTTTACTCGCAAAGCAAACTGGTTATAAGGTAAGTGGATATGATGGACTCATAACGAGCTTTTATGATGGAGGAAACCTTCTGAGATTTTGGTGCGTAAGGTTGTTTTCGGGAAGCTTATGGACAGTAGCTTGCATACCAGTTGTTGCGTTTTTAATTTATTTTACATACAAAACTAAAAGAAGCAATGCCTAAAATATTAAAATTCAAAGAGTATAGTATTACAAGCAACTTATAAAGAATATAAGAGTACAAAGTACAGAGCACAGCGTATTTAGTTTCAATATAAATAAATAGGAGGATGAAAGTTTATGTTTATGGATGATGATTTTTTACTTCACAATGAATATTCTAGAAGGTTGTATCATGATTATGCAAAAAATATGCCCATTTTCGATTACCATTGCCATTTAGATCCAAAGGAAATATATGAAGATGTTAAATATGAAAATATAACACAAGTATGGCTTTATGGAGATCACTATAAATGGAGAGCGATGAGGGCAAATGGTATAGAAGAAAAGTATATTACTGGAGATGGAAGTGATTATGAAAAATTCTTGGCGTGGGCTAAAACTGTGCCAATGGCTATGGGAAATCCACTATATCACTGGACTCATATCGAACTTAAAAGATATTTTAATATAGATGAAGTACTCAATGAAAAAAATGCAGAGGTTATATGGGAAAAAGCAAATAAAGTTATAGCAAGTGGAGACTTTAGTGCAAGGCAACTTATAGCTAATTCAAATGTAAAAGCACTTTGTACTACAGATGATCCAGTTTCTGATTTAAAGTATCATGTACTTCTTAAAGAATGCAAGGATTTTGACGTTAAAGTACTTCCAACCTTTAGACCAGATAGAGCTATTGAAATAGCAGATAAAACCTTTAAAATATGGCTTCAACAACTCGAGAAAGCAAGCAATATGGATATTAAAAATTATGAAGCTTATCTTGAAGCATTAAAAAGCAGAGTTCATTATTTTAATTCTGTTGGGTGTAAGCTTGCAGATCATTCCTTAACACATGTTCCATATGAAGAAACCACTAAAGAGGAAGTAGCTAAGATATTTGATAAGGCTAATAAGGGTGAAGCTATAACAAAAGTAGAAGAGGATAAATTTAAAACCTACACACTTTATTTCTTTATGTGTACTTACAGTGAATTTGGATGGGCTATGCAGCTTCACATTGGTGCTATGAGAAGCAATAATACATTAATGTTTAATAAAATAGGAAAAGACACTGGCTTCGATTCTCCTGGGGATGAAAATATAGCATTTTCTCTTTCAAGATTAATGGATTTAGCTGCAAAGGAAGATAAACTTCCAAAGACTATATTATATACACTAAATCCAAAAGATAATTACGTTCTTTCAACTATGGCAGGAAATTTTCAAGGTGGAGGTGTTCCTGGAAAAATTCAATTTGGCGCAGCTTGGTGGTTTAATGATCACAAGGATGGAATGATGGATCAAATGAAGGCATTATATAATTGTGGGCTTTTAAGCAGATTTGTTGGAATGCTCACAGACTCAAGAAGCTTTCTTTCATATGCAAGACATGAATACTTTAGAAGAATATTATGCGGCCTTGTAGGACAGTGGATTAAAGATGAAGAAATTCCAAAGGATATAGAGTTTGCAGGAAAAATGATACAAAACATATGTTATAATAACATAATTAATTATATTGGAATACCTGTAGAGGAGTGAATCCAACTATGAAAAAGAAGGATTTTTTTAATAGACCTGTGTACATTGCATTAAGCTATGTTTATTACTTTTTTGCTGCTAACGTATTGTTTTTAATTTCAAATCTAGTATTTATAATTGTTTATTTAGCAGCAGAGCCTAATATATACAGTTATATGTTGTTGTTTATTACAGCAATTCCTTTTGGACCTTCTATTAGTGCTCTTCTGTCTATAATGGGAAAGCTGCTGAAGGAAAAGGAAATAGATGTTTGGAAGGATTACTCAAGAGCCTATAAAGATAATTTTAAACAAGCTTTTAAAATATGGATATTTTTATTGTTAGCAATGGGAATATTAATGGTAGACATAAGGGTTGTAAGTTCAATTCCTAGTTACAAATTTGTAGGTGCTTTTTTCTTAGGAATAATGCTAATTTTAATGCTTATTACATTATATGCATTCCCAATCTTATCTAGGTTTTATATGAAAACTGTAGATATAATAAGAGCCTCTATGTATTTTAGTATAAGAAGGCTTCCAACTACTGCAGTAAAAATAGTTATAATCATAGGGACTTTTTATCTTCTAAAATATCTTGGATTTTTTGGTTTTATGTTTTTTACAAGCATTATTGCTTATCTTATAATGTTTTATGATAGGGGAGCCTTGGCTGAACTTGAGGATAAACTTAAAAAAGATGGAACTGCAAAGGCAAATGCCTGATAGATAGAAAAGCTTCTTTTAGCAAAGGACGAGTGTAAGTTTTTTATTTAATTATGAAAAACTTACATTCGTCTTTTATTCTTCATTGCTAATATTGCCTTTCAACTTTTCTTCTAGTTCTTCAGCTTTTTTAAAACATTCATCAGCTTCCTCCTGATTTCCAATAGTAGAAAGTGCAATTCCTTTGTTATTGTAAGCATATATATAGTTAGGTTTAAGCTTAATAGCTAAGTTGTAGCATTTAATAGCTTCTTCTTGTTTCCCAAGATCACATAGTGCATTTCCTTTGTTACAATAAGCTTTGGCGTAATTAGGTTTAAGCTTAATAGCTAAATTATAGCATCTAATAGCTTCTTCCTTTTTGTCAAGATCAGAAAGAGCAGTACCTTTGTTATTGTAAGCGTATGCATAATCCGATTTAAATTTAATAGCTAAATCATAGCATTTTATGGCTTCTTCTCTCCTGCCAAGATAAGAAAGAGTATTACCTTTGTTGTAATATGCTTTTGCATAATCAGGCTTAAATTTAATAGCTAAGTTATAACATTCAATGGATTCTTCCTTTTTGCCAAGATAGAAAAGCACGGTTCCTTTGTTATAATAAGCTTTTGCATAATCCGGTTTAAATTTAATAGCTAAATCATAGCAATTTATAGCTTCGTTTTTCCTTTCAAGAGCGGAAAGAGCAAGTCCTTTGTTAAGATATGCCTTTGATGATGAAGCATCTAATTTTAAAATCTTATTTAATATATTTATTGCTCCTTTATAATCTTTATCATTAAATAAGGTATCAGCTTTATTAAATAATTTATTTATTTGTTTAATGATACTATCATATTTATCCCCTCTATAAACTATATCTATCATTCCATCTTCAGATATAACAATTATAACGCAGCTGTTGCCTATTCCTTCTTTTAGTGAATATTTAATGGCAGAATTATATCTTGAACCTCTTGAAGAATCTCCATGTCTTTCGTCTGCGGTTCCATCTAGTATTACACCTATAGCATGGCAATTTGAATTTGTATCAATATACATGGCTCCATCTATGTTGGTTATTTTATATATTAGATTCTCTAAATAATCGCAATTAGCTAAGTTCTTATTTTCAATTTTTATAGATTGATTTACAAGCTTTGAAGTCTCAGATTTTGCGAGTTCAGGAGTTGTTATAACTAAGGTGGTTCCGTGTTTTTGATTTTTCGCATAATATACTATCCTCTTTAATGAAGCTATTTTTTCTTCTGAGTCTTTTTTGAAATCATCTTTAAAGGCTTGTTTAAGAATGCTTTCTAGTATGCTTTCAGAATATTTGTTTTCTATTAAATTTGGTTTACCGTTTTTTATATTTAATAGAAGGCTTTCCTTTACAACATGTTTTACTAATTCGCTATTTATCAGATCATCTGCAATAAAAGCTCTGCTTATTTTGTATTCAAATCTTCCTGTAAATTCAACAATGAGAATTGTGTTATTATTTTCTAACTTTAATTTAAGTTCATCTAATTTATTGAATTTACCTAAACCATATATTTTCTCATTGTCTCCAATTAAATAAGTGCTTTCATCTGAAGTTTGCAGCAATTTTCTTACCTTTCTATATTCACTGAATGAGACTGGTCTGTCCAACTTTATATAGTAGCTTACAAAATTGTCTGCCAAGTTTTTATTCATTATAGCCAGCTTTGCACGTATATCTGCACCTTCATAAGATAGAGTTGATATATAGTTTATTTCTTCAAATATACTGATTGTATGATCGCCAGATTTATTATTAATCGTTTTACCGCATGTTTTTAAAAATATATTTTTTATATATTTTCTTGTTTTTATGGTTAAATGGTCAGATAAGGTGAAATCATTATCAATATTGCAATTTTTATCTTCAAAAAATCTGTCTAGTAGAAATCTTAAAAAAGAAAATGAATTATCCTTTTTTAAAGTATAAGTAAAACTGTCGTTAAAGCCTGAAAACGAGTAAATAAATATAGTTTCTTCAATGATATTAAAGTATATTAGTGTGTTTATATCAGAAGCTTCATCTTCATTAAATATTAGTTCGCTAAGAGTATTTTTTATGTTATTTATATTTTTACTTTCTAAATCTTTTTTATCTATTTTTGATATATATTTTTCAATGGCTTTATTACATTTTGTGGTGCTCGTATTTAAATTGTAAGTATATTCTTGGCAATCTATATCAGGATTAAGCTTTTTTATAATTTCTTTTACAGGTATATATTTCATAAAATGTACTAGCTCCTTTACAAGAATATATTTTTTATCTACAAGAACAAGTATACTTGACCTTTCTTATTAGGTAAATAATTAGTACCAAAGAAGTAATTGCTAAAAAAATAGAAAATATGAAAATTGCAGTATTCTTGGTGGTAAAAGTGAGCTTAACGGTTAATACTGCTATAGAATTGTAAAATGAATGACATAGCATAGAAGACAAAATGGATTTAGTGTAATAAAAGATGTATCCAAATGAAATACCACCTATAATAACTGTATAAAATTTTACTGATGCAAGGTTAAAACTAAAGCAATGTACGCTTGCAAAAACAAATCCTTGTATTACAATGGCAATATGTACAGGTATTTTTTTTAGGAGTATACCTAAAAATTCAGCTCTAAAAATTAGTTCTTCAGAAATAGGAGCAATAATAACGGCGCCCACTATTGTAATAATGTTTAAATTAGGGGTATCATTAATTTCTGAAAAATTACCTACTTTTAAAAAGTATGCTATGCAAACAATACATATTACTGAAAGAAAATTAGCTATACTTATGATAATAATATAGGGTATAGCTTTTAAATTAATTTTCCTTAAACTTACCCGTATTGACAAATTATTTTTAAAAGCAAAAAATATAAGTAAACCAATCGATAATAGGAATAATGAACCTCCGAGGCTAATAAAAGAATCGTTTGAAGAAACTGTTAGAGCAAGTCCTAAAATCATAATTGCAAAAGTTAAAATAAGACTAATAAATAAATTAAACTTTTTCATAATTACTCCACCCACTATAAGACTAAAATAGTAAATTATATAAAGTATTATAACATATGTTATAATACTTTATATATAGTGAAGCGGTTTATCTATAAA
The DNA here is from genome assembly GCF_045310695.1 of Clostridium neuense. Classification (NCBI taxonomy): domain Bacteria; kingdom Bacillati; phylum Bacillota; class Clostridia; order Eubacteriales; family Clostridiaceae; genus Clostridium; species Clostridium neuense. The sequence continues at coordinate 4,583 of NZ_JBJIAA010000029.1, read as the reverse complement.
ACAATTACTTTTTAACAATAGTCCTATTATATAAAGTTGGTTATAAGTTTATGCATAAGTTCATAATAAATTTTTAGGATTACTATTGACCTTTTGTTTGCTTTAGCGTACTATATATATAGTACACTAAAACAATTGATGCGATTCTTAACATGGTTTTTAAATACATCAATCTTAAAAATATGGAGGTAGATAATTATGCAATATGATAACAATATTCCAATTTATATACAAATAATAAATAGCATAAAAGCAGATATAATAAATGGAAAGTTAAAGATTGGGGATAAGTTACCATCAATAAGGGAGATGGCAGTGAAGTTCAAGGTTAATCCAAATACTCTTCAAAGAGTTTATCAAGAACTGGAAAGATCCAATATAACTTATACACAAAGGGGAACAGGAAGTTTTATTAGGGAGGATGAGAATATGGTTGGAAATTTAAAGAAAGAGATGGCAACAGATGTAGTTGAAAATTTTATAGAGAGCATAAAGAGCTTTGGATTTGATAACGATGAAATAATAAAAGTTATCAAAGAGAGACTTGAGGAGAGTAAGTAAGATGGAAGAAAGTATATTAAAGGTTTCTAATCTTAGTAAAAGTTACTTTAGAAAAAAAGCTCTAGATAATTTTGATATGGAAATAGGCGAGGGAAAAATAGTAGGACTTTTAGGACCAAATGGAAGTGGAAAGAGTACTTTTTTAAAGATAGTAGCAGGAATTTTAAGAAAAAGCTCAGGAGAAGTTTTAATAGATGGAAATGAATTAGGAGTATATACAAAGTCAATAGTGTCCTATTTGCCAGATAAAAATTACCTTTATAAATGGATGAAAATAAAGGATGCTTTTAGTTATTTTAGAGACTTTTACAGCGACTTTGATTATCCTAGGGCAGAGGAACTCTTGAAGTTTATGAATTTAGATATGGAAAGCAAGGTGACTAGCCTTTCAAAAGGAATGCTTGAAAAACTTCATTTAGTATTAGTGCTTTCAAGAAGGTCAAGACTTTATATACTTGATGAGCCATTAGGTGGAGTTGATCCAACTACAAGAGAAAAAATATTAGATACAATAATAAATAATTTTAGTAAAAAGAGTTCAATGATAATAACTACACATCTCGTAAATGATATAGAAAGATTGTTTGATGATGTTGTGTTCATATCAAATGGTAAAAATGTTCTAAGTGGAAGTGCAGAAGAACTTAGAAATGAAAAGGATATGTCTATAGATGAGCTTTACAGGGAGGTCTTCAAAGATGCCTAACCTTATAAAATATGAATTGAAGACAGTTTGGAGAGATTTACTTGTTATTTTAGCAGTTATAATACTTCTAAACTTAGCACTTTTAACAAGGATAAATGTATGGCAAAGTGAATTAGTTTTTGGATCAAGTTGTTTAATTTATTTTGGAGGTTTAGTTGCAGTTTTTATTTCTAATATAAGGATATTCACTAGGGATTTGAAAGAGGATACAGGATATTTATTGTTTAGCGTACCTCAAAGTGGATATTCAATTCTTGGGGGTAAATTAGTAGTAGTTCTATTGGAATTTGTTAGCTCTAGCATTATTGGAATAGCTTTCATGTATATTTTTTCAGAGCAACTATCCTTTAAATTGTTTAATGGATTCAATGGAGGATCAGTTTTACAAATGCTTGGAACTCTGTACGGATATATATCCCTCATTATAGTTATATACTTTATAATTGCATTTACAAAAATGATAATGAAGGGAAAAAGGCTAAGTGGTTTAGTAGAAGTAATTATATTTATAGCTTTTGGAGTTATATCATATTATCTAGAAGATATTATAGAAAAAATACTGCCACAGCGAATGAATATATCAGGTGGTATAGTAAATCTTAACATATCCTCGAGCAAAATCAGCGATGCAGCTTACGGAAATGTATCTTTTAACATTGCAAATGGAGTGCTTGGATTCATTATAACTGTGATATTATTTGTAGCTACAGCATATATCCTAGAAAAAAAAATAGATATTTAGGAGGAAGGATTAATGGGAGATTGCATATTAAAAGTTTCTAACCTTAACAAAAATTATTTTAGAAAAAAGGCTTTGGATAACTTTCAAATGGAATTAGAAGAAGGAAAAATACTTGGACTTTTAGGTCCAAATGGAAGTGGAAAAAGTACACTTTTAAAAATACTTGCAGGGATTTTAAGAAAAAATTCAGGTGAAGTTTCAATAGATGGAAATGAAATAGGAGTACATACAAAATCAATAGTATCCTATTTGCCAGATAAAAATTATCTCTATAAATGGATGAAAATAAAGGATGCCTTTAGCTATTTTAGAGATTTCTACAGCGATTTTGATTATGATATGGCAGAAAAGCTTTTGAAATTCATGAACTTAGAAATGGATAGCAAGGTAACAAGTCTTTCAAAAGGAATGCTTGAAAAACTACATTTGACGCTTGTGCTTTCAAGAAAAGCAAGGCTATATATACTTGATGAGCCATTGGGAGGCGTTGATCCAACCACAAGAGAAAAAATATTGGATACAATAATAAATAATTTTAATGAAAAGAGTTCAATGATAATAACTACACATCTCGTAAATGATATAGAAAGATTATTTGATGACGTTGTATTCATATCAAATGGTAAAAATGTTTTAAGCGGAAGTGCAGAAGAGCTTAGAAATGAAAAGGGTATGTCTATAGATGAACTTTATAGGGAGGTTTTTAAGGATGTTTAAACTTATAAAATATGAAATTAAAACTATAAGTAAGGAATTTTTGATAATTTTAGGGGTTATAGTGCTTTTGAATATAGCGCTTATGACTAGAATTCATGTTTGGTCAAATGATGCTATAGTTGGATTATCATTCCTCATACTTTTTGGAGCTAGTGTAGCAGCTTTTATATACAATATAATTACTTTTACAAGAGATTTAAAGCAGGATACAGGATATTTGATTTTTTCAATTCCTAAAAGCGGATATTCAATTTTAGGAGCAAAGTTAATTTCTTCACTGATTGTGATGATTTTAGTATCAATTGTTGGCGGTATCATGATGTTTTTAGTTGGTGTTGTTGCTCTTGGTAATTTTGATGCATTCCTTAGTGCATTTACTGATCTTAAGAATGTAACTAATTTAGATATTTTCAAATTTAGCTTAGTTTTAATAGCAGATGCAATTATAGGAATTTTATTGTATGTTCAATTACTTTTATTTATATACTTTGCTGTATCAATATCCAGAGCAATAATGAACAAAAGAAAATTTAGTGGACTTGTAGCCTTTCTTATTTTTATAGTAACTAATTTAATTGTAGGAAAAGTATATCAACTTATATGTGAAGCATTTCCTAAAACTATAAATCCTTATGTTACAATTTACGGAGATAGCTATTTAAATTCAACTACTGCGAGTGACCCATCCATACTCTTAATGCCAGTAGATATAGCAGGTGGAATTTTCTATATTATAATTATGATTGGCTTATTTATAGGAATAGGATATATACTTGAAAAGAAAATAGACTTATAAAATCATAGATTATTTTATTAAATAGTAAAATGCAAATGAGGCTGTTGTACTAAAAATTTTAAAATTATAATTTTTTAAATTATAATTTAATATATTTATTTAGTACAACAGTCCCATTTACGTTTATAAGTTTTTTCTTTTAAATATAACACATGATAATATAAGTATAATACTTGCAGAGATGAATAAAATTAAAAATTCTTTTATGGTATAAGTTTGGCTATAGAACCCTGTGTTGGCTATATAAAAAATTGAATTTCTAATAACGCTTTTCAAAATTTTAGATATATGTGAAGAAAGAGCATTTGAAAGAAGCACATTCATAATATCAAAAAAGCATAGATATGTAATAACTCCGCTTGCTATTCCACTTAAACTTATAGAAGAAACCAAAAATTCAAAGGAACCTATCATATATCCGTAAGTTAAAAAGACTAAAAGTGATTGGAAACTGTTATGTAGTGATATGTTTAAGCCATAGTATACTGCAATTCCAAAACTTAAAATTTCATATAATAAAAAAATAGCTAAGCATGTTGATAGAATTTTTATCATTTTTGCAATAATAATTTCAGTTCGTGTGTAAATGCCTGTAAAAATCATTTGGCTTGTTGAAGCTTCAAATTAAAAAATTAAACCTCAATGCTACTTTGCTTTTATAAATTTTAAAATTAGCTAAAAAACATTAGGAATACGAGGTGGTATAGTTGTTGTGGTGGAAGTTGTAGTATAGTATGGCAGTATTGGGTCACCTTGTAAGACGATATGGAGTTGTAATTAAGAGAGAGGTTTTTTGGGGTTATAGAAGGATAATGGGCTGACGCCCAAACCACTGGTATTAGGTTAGGAGATAAATATTAGGGATAGAGTTGTAATTAGGAGAGAGGTTTTTTGAAGTTCTAGAAGGATAATGGGCTGACGCCCAAACAATGTCATCAACTTAAGAAAAAAATTTGGATTTTATAAAAATCCAAATTTTTTTTATTTGTCATTTATGAAAACCACCTGCTGTGCAGGTGTGTTCAGAATAGCTTAAGCGATGAACAAAAAAACCTCACTTT
>NZ_JBJIAA010000028.1:0-41652 GCF_045310695.1 Clostridium neuense | reverse complement strand
TTTTTAGCAAAGTAATTTTTAAATCAAATTTTATATCACTTCAATTTATTGTAAGGTTTCTTAAGTTGATGACATTGTTTGGGCGGAGCCCATGTGATTCATGAACTATAAATTAGTCTTCTCCATAATAAGGGTAAACCCAATAAACTAGCAATACCAAGCTGTGGTTCCCTCTTAACGATAGCTTAATACTTAATTTGATAATATGAATGCAAGCTATAATGAAAGAGGGAAAATGATGATGAGTGGTAAAATTAAAAAGAAAAAGATAATAATCGGTGCACTTATTGTAATTGTAATTGCAATTGGTATGTATCCAGTAATTAGTAAAAAGGCTTTAACTTTTAGCAATAGGGTTGGTAATAAAGTTTTTAAATTAAAAAACCCAGATGCAATAACCATTTATGCTTTGTCTTATAATGGTAAACTTGATGTTGATATAGAACCTATTGTAAATGAGTTTAAAGCAAAATATCCTAATGAAAAAATAAATATTGTAAAGTTTGATGAAAATGATAATGGTTTTCAAAAGTATAGCAAGAGTATTTTGAGTGATACTTTGGCTGGAGAAGGTCCAGATATAATATATTGTAATACAGTATATACTAATGCAAGGGCTTTCCAAAAGTCTGGTTTGCTTTGCGACTTAAAGCCATATATAGAAAAAGATAAGGATTTTAACAAAGAAGACTATGACTCAAAGCTTTTAAATACTGGCTTATATAAAGGAAAATTAACTTTTGTACCAGTAGATTATTATGTTCCTGCTTATATAACTACAAAGGAATTATTGGAAAAAAATAATGTGAAGCTTGATAGTAATATGACTCAGAATGATTTTATAAAAGCAGCAGCTGGTTATATTTCACAGGCTAAAAATACTAATGGAAAAAACCTTTTTGCAGCATCAATAGATGTGGGCCAGTTTATAGCAAGCAGTGGTTTTGAATGTATAGATTATGATAACAGGAAAATGAATTTTGATAAGCCAGAATTTAAAAATATAATGGAAAATTACAAAAAAATATATAACTCAACTCCTAAACCAACTAATAACACCAGTGGTGAAGAAGGACTTCAAGGAATAAAGAATGGCTCTACGCTTTTTTCAACCGATCAATCATATGCATATGGTTCAGAGATTTTTAATTCTGAATCGTTAATAAAAAGCCTTACTGGACAAACTCAAATTATTAATAGCTTTCCAACTTATAATGGTGGAAATAAGACGATTGCAATTGTTGGAGATTTAATTGGCATGAGTAAAAAGACAAAAAACAAGAAGGCAGCCTATGATTTTATAAAAGTAGCTTTATCTGAAAAAACGCAGTCTGGTGATAAATTTTATGCTCCACCTATAAATAAAAAAGCACAAATAGATGTAAAAAATGAATACTCAAAAAAGTGGGTTGGCAAGAAAGATAGAGAATACGAAAAAGTAACATTACAAGCACCATCAGATGATCTTAATAAGTATTATGACAAAATAACAAATAAAGTAGATGAAGTTAAAATTTTAGACAGCGATGTAGATAAACTAATTCAGGATTGCATGGCTCCATATTTTGAAGGGAAATCTTCCTATGACAGTGCACTTAAAACGCTAGAAAATAAAGTTAAACTGTATATTAATGAGTAAACATATGGGGGTTTGGGCGAAGCCCATGTGATTCATGAACTATAAATTAGTCTTCTGAAAAATAACGGAAAATCCTAAATATAAGTCTTACTAAGCTATGGGGGTTTGGGCGAAGTTTCTAAGTGACTAAAATTATGTTCAAGAAGGATAATGGGCTGAAGCTCAAGCCCCATGTAGGTTTATGTGATTTAAGAATGTTAAATAGGAAGTGAAATTAAAATGAAAAGAATCATTAAAAAAAATGTTGTTTTGATTATAGTACTTATTTTGTTATGTATATTTGGATATGTAGTTGTAATAAATATACCAAAACTATTAAATGTAAAAAATAATAGCACAAATTTAACTAGCTTGAATAATAAGAATGATGATAAGGAAATTGTGGATAAATTAGGAGATTTGAAAGGTCTTTGCACTGTTACAGATTTAAATGGAAATGAAATTACAGTAGATATAGTTAAAGGAAAGCGAACTAAAGATGGAGGATCTATGGGTGGGAAAATTCAAAAAGGCAAAAAAGTAGAGATTGATAATGCAAATATATTAATAGATAATTACGATAGAGAAACAAAAAAATCTAATATAAGTAGTGGGAAAATTAGTGATATTAAAATAAGGTCAACTTTAACTATATGGGGTAGAGAAGAAGAAGGCTTGTTTAAAGCAACTAAAATAAAAATATTTAGAGAAGTTAATAGTTGAAGTATTATTTTTATATTTCTTAGGATTTATTTAAAGTAATATTAAGATAGTAGGATTAAAATTACTTATATAGAAGAAAGTTTAATAAATTATGACTTCGATTATCTTGACATGGAGAGTATAAAATGAAAGGTAGGAGAAATTATAATATATTTATAATTTCATTAATAATAGCTCTTTTTATAGCAATTTCAGGATGTGCGATTTTATATACTATTAGAATTTTTGATTTAAGGTATCAATATAAAATTGTTCATCCTCCTAATAGAAAAAGCTATTATGCAGCTGATTTTAGAAAAGCAAATAATAAATCAAGTATAATGAAGTCAAAAATTAATAAAGTAGCCACTGAAATTAAAACTTTGCTAATGATAAGTTTAGTTTATCTTAACTATTTTTACTATACAAATAGCATAAATAAAGGATCTATAAGATATTTATTCATATAGATTCTTTTTTTATTCAACTAAAAGTAAATCTTTATAATTCTTAAGATTTATTTTAAATTATCTTAAACAAATATAATTAAAATTAATAACATAAGATAACGGCCTATAATTAAGAAAATCTTAATAAATTTTTATACTGCTCTGTAATTTTTAACTATTAAAATTAAGCTATTGATTATAACAAATTATTTTATGTGAGAGGTTAAGATGAAAAATAAAGAAAATTATAGATTATTTATAAGTTCATTAGTAATAGTTTTTTTAATATCAATTTTAGGATATATAATTTTAAGCAGTTTGGATGCTTTTGATTTAAATTGTAAATATCAGATTATACATTCACCTAATAATAAAAGTAAATCTTTATAATTCTTAAGATTTATTTTTAATTACTTCAGACATAATAATTAAATTTTAGTTTATAATTAATATAAATAAACCGCTTCAACTATTGAAATTCATGTGCACGAAAATGCACAGAAGATGGCAATTGGTACAAATAAATTTTAAGTTTCATAGTGGTTTATCTTTAATGACTTTTATCTGAGGTGATAAAATGAATGAGAAAATTTTAATTGTAGATGATGATAAAGAAATCCTTAATTTAATTTCAATATATTTAAATAATGAGGGCTACACGGTTATTAAAGCAATGAATGGAAATACAGCCTTGAAGCTTGTAGAGGAAGAAAAGCCTAAGCTTGTAGTTCTAGATATCATGATGCCGGGAATAGATGGACTTGAAGTTGTAAGGAGAATACGCCAAAATCTCAATATACCAATTATATTGCTTAGTGCTAAAGTTCAAAATAATGATAAAATTGCAGGTCTTTTGACGGGGGCAGATGATTACATAACAAAACCTTTTGATGAACTGGAGTTTGTTGTTAGGGTGAAAACGCTTCTTAGAAGAACTTATTTATTTGATAAAAAAGATGAGAAGAAAAATGATGATTTGCTGCAATTGGGGCAAGTAGCTATTAAAAAATCAACTCATTCTGTATTTGTATGTGATAAGCCAATTACTTTAACTGCAAGGGAGTTTGATATACTATTTCTTTTAGCAAATAGTCCTGGAAGAGTTTTTAGTGCAGAGGAGATATTTGAGAGAGTTTGGAAGGAAAAATATTTTCAATCTAATAATACTGTTATGGTTCATATAAGTAACCTTAGAGATAAAATTGAAAGTCAGCTTGAAGGAGAAAAGCTTATTCATACGGTTTGGGGAGTTGGCTATAAAATTGAAAAACCATAATGCATTATAGGAGGAAAAAATATGAAGATAAAAAAGCTCGATATTTATAAAATGGAATTTAAAATTGTTTTTATGATTGTGATAGGATTAATATCTTCAGACATAGGTGTTTTGCTAATTGATTTTATTGGGCGTGTAATAAAAAATATATTGCAGTTAAGTAATATGCAATATCCTAGCGTTCTCACATCTACAATAAGTAGATTTGGAAAGATAGAATTTGTTTTAATCCTTATAATATATTTTCATATAGCATGTAGGAAAAAAGTAATTGCTTTTTTAGAGATGAATAGTATTGTAAAAGATATGGCAAACGGAAATTTTAAAATTCGCATTAATAATAATTCAGAAGATGAACTTGGAAGGCTTTCCCAAAATATTAATAAAGTTATGAACAAATTTAGCTTGGTTTTAGAACAAGAAAAAAAAGCAGAGCAAACAAAAATAGATTTAATAACAAGTGTTTCTTATGATCTCCGTGCTCCAGTTACATCAATTCTAAAGAACTTAAACTTTGTGGATGAGGATGAATTTACAATTAGAAGTTATGTAAATATGGCTTTAGTCAAGACAAAAAAATTAAAGGTTTTAATAGATGATCTTTTTGAGCTTACAACCTTAAATAATTATGGAACAAAAATTTCTAAAAATAAAATTAATATTGTAGAGCTATTAAAGCAGATGATTATAGAACATAAAGCAAATTTTAAGAAGGCAAATATAGAGTGCAGACTTAACATGATTGATGAAAAATTACATGTTTTAGGTGATAGTAATAAGCTTGTAAGAGCTTTTGAAAATTTAATTTTTAATTGCGTAAAATATTCAAAAAGGAGTGAGTTTATAGATATATCAGTAGCTAGGGCTGCTTCTAAAGTTATTTTGGAATTTACAAATTATGGACAGTCAATACCACCTATGGATATACCGTATATTTTTCAAAGATTTTATAGAACTAATAAGCGGGAAGATAATGAAAATAGTGGTTCGGGTTTGGAACTTGCCATAACAAAAAATATAGTAGAATTACACGATGGAAAAATAAGTGTTGAAAGTAACATTTTAAAAACTACTTTTAGAATAGAACTTCCATGTTTAGAGTGAAAATAGAGAGGTGCATGATGGAAAAGAGCATGAAACCCAAAAAATTTGATGCCTATAAAACTGAATTTAAAATTATTCTGCTGCTAATAATAGCATTAGTGCTTACGATTATAACTGGAGAGCTAATTCAGTATTTTAAAAATATAGTTGATGAGCTACTTAGAGTATATTTACCTGCAATGTTTAATAAACTGGAAAGAGCACGAGATGCTTTAAGGTCACTATATGATATAATGGGGTATTTTGAGTTTGCTGTAATTTTGGCTGCATATTGTCATTTAATATTCAGGAAAAAGATAGCTTTGTTTTTAAAAATAAATTATACTGTAAAATCTGCAATAAATGGAAATTTTCAAATCCGAATTCAAAGTGTTTCTGAAGATGATCTTGGAAAGTTTTCTGAAAATATTAACAAAATCATGGAGAAATTTAATTCAGCCTTAGAAGAGCAAAAAAAATCGGAACAGACAAAAATAAATTTGATAACAAGTATTTCTCATGATTTGCGAACTCCTCTTACATCAATATTAGGCTATTTAAAGCTTGTAGACAATGATGAATATGAGGATGAATTTATCCTTAGAAGCTATGTAAATATAGCTTTAAATAAAACAAAGGGTCTAAAGGTTTTAATAGATGATCTTTTTGAGCTTACAACCTTAAATAATTATGGAATAAAAATTACCAAGACAAAAGTAAACATTATAGAGTTAATTAAACAGTTAGCTGTAGAACACAGAGTGAATTTCAAGAAGGCAAATATTGAATGTAGATTAAAGGTAAGCGATGAGAAGATGTATGTTTTGGGTGATAGTTTTAAGCTTGCAAGAGCCTTTGAAAATTTGATATTTAATTGTATTAAATATTCTAAAAGTAGTAGGTTTATGGATATATCCGTAAGTAAAATTGCTTCTAAAGTAAGTTTAGAATTTACTAATTATGGTGAACCGATACCACCAATGGATTTACCATATATTTTTCAGAGATTTTATAGAGTTGATAAAGCAAGATCTAGTGAAATAGGTGGCTCAGGGCTTGGACTTGCTATAACAAAAAATATAGTGGAATTACATAATGGAAAGATTACTGTAGAGAGTAATGCTTCAAAAACTACCTTTAAAATAGAACTTCCATGCTTGGAGGAGGAGAAGGCTCATGAACAAGATTAAGGATAAGAAAAAATATATTATTATAGCTTTAACATTAGTTTTAATAATAGCAGCTTTTAAAATAGTGAGTTCATATTTAAGAAGAAAGTCCTTAGAAAAGGTTTCGGTAGCAGTTGTAAATTATTTAAGTGTTACTTCTAATAGGAGAAAAAATATAGATGAGGCAGCTAGATTGAATAGTGGCATTTACACTAATACCTGTGTTTATTTTGCATCTGGCGCACTTAGGGCAGCCGGACTTGATGTGCCTACAGATGTTGGAAATACTACTCAGCTTACAGAGTTTCTACTAAAGAAAGGATATAAAAAATACTATGATTTAGACAAGCTTAAACCAGGTGATATTTGTTTTGCAGCTCCATCGGGAAATGCAAATGAAACTCCAGACCATACGTATATATTCAAAAGTTGGACAGATAGTTCCCATAAAGATGCCTATATATTCGACAATCAGTTAACTGAGTATGGAAGCTGTTATCATATTAGAAATGTAACTTATAAAACTATGCGTAATGGCAAGAGCAAAAGCCCAGCTATATATTTTATGAGACCAAAGTAACTGAATTTACACATAAGCAAATAATGCGAAGTAACAATACTTCGTCGCATTAAAAAGGTTCTATAAATCTAAGATAAAAAAATCCTAAGATCCTAAGAGGGTTCAATAACTCGCTTTGCTCAAACAGATTGAAACCTCTAAGGATTTTAGGATTTTTTTATCAAGATTTATTAGAATCTTTTTAAACTGTTCCTTCAGCATTGTTACTTCGCTTCCACAGTAGTGCAAGGAAAAAATTCCTCCGTACCTATGGAATTTTAGGCGTGAATTTTTGTAGCCCATTTTACCACGAAAAATAATTTAATGTGTTTTGCCTAAACCTATATTAGAAGATTTTTCGTAATGTAATGGAGGAAAAGCAACCTTCACTGTTTACCGAAAGTAAATCCTTTCACTTTTGACGTGCGATACATCGTCAAAGCTTTCACTATTTGCTGCTTTCGGTCAGCAAATTCTTTTGTTTTGCGTTAGTTAGCATTATTTATATGATTGTGACTATAGTGCCTATTGGAACAAGGTTGCTAAGTTCAATAACTTGTTCGTTAAACATTCTTATGCAGCCATTGGAAACACTTTTTCCAATAGAGGATGGATTATTTGTACCATGGATTCCATAATCTCCATTTGGTGCATTTAAACCAAGCCATCTTGCGCCAAATGGTCCCCCAGGATTTATTGCTCGGTTAATTATTTTAAAAGTTCCTTTAGGGGTTGGTGTAGACGGTTTTCCTGTAGCAACTGTATATGTTTTATAAACGATATTGTTTCTAAATAAGGTAAGTTTGTGAGCACTTGTATTTATAAGTATTCGATATATAGATCTATAAGCATTATTGTATGGATATAAACAATAAAACATTATTTTAACTCCTAAAAAAATAATTATATAAGTATAATATTAAACTTATACAAAGATAGTGAAGGAATATACACATATAGGAGTTTGGGCGAAGCCCATGTGATTCATGAACTTTAAAATAGTCCCTACTTAATTATAGATAAAACCAATAAATTAGTCCTACTAAGATAGGAGTTTGGGCATAAGCCCATGTGATTCATGAACAAAATGTTATTTTCTCTCTATAATCTGTTTCTCTACGAAAAATACACTGTTAACGAGATTTTAAAATGCTGAAGGAATGATTTGAAAAATCCTAATAAATCTTAGATTTATAGGATTTTTTTATTCAAAGTGCTTTTAGCTTATTCTAGAAGGATAATGGGCTTACGCCCAAACCTCGTATATGTTTATGTGACGAAGCATTGTTACTTCACAATCTTTATGTTTCTTAAGCTTTAATTAAAAGTATTTTAAATTATAGGTTTTAAAATTATTTATATGAAGTGACAAATACAAGGAAGTTAACGTTATCTTAATAGTTTACTTGATATCATTAAAAAAGATTATTAGAAAAAGGAAGGATAAAGGTTATGAAATATATATTAAAATGTATAGTTGGAATTTTTATAATAATATTTGTATGGATTTTGTTTAGCGGTAATATTGGAAAAGTAGTTCAGGTGTTTAGCTCAAAGAACACAAATTCTTTGATTAAAACACAAGGAAAGGTAGCAGAAGATAACCAATATAATGAAATTCCTTCAGTGACTTCTGTGTCGGCGTTAACATTAGATGTAAGTGATAATAAAATAATATATGCTAAAAATATACATAGACGAATGTATCCAGCAAGTACTACTAAGCTTTTAACTGCACAGGTATTTGCTGATAGTGAAAATAAAAATAGCTTAATAACTTATACAAGAGATTCAAAAATGCAGCCACAAAGTAAGCTGGATTTAATAGTAGGTGAAAACCTAAGAGGGGATACAGCAATGAAGGCAATGCTTATATATTCTGCTAATGATGTTGCTGAGGCTATAGGAGAAAATGTAGCGGGAAATATACCAACTTTTGCTGAAAAGATGAATGAAAAAGCTTCTTCACTTGGTCTTAAAGAAAGTCACTTTGCAAATGCAAATGGGCTGCCTAATGAAAATCATTATACAACTGCATATGATCTTAGTAAGATTGCTAAAAACGTATATAATTATCCTTGGATAATGAACACTATTGAAGAAAAAAGCGATGATATTAAAACAAGAGGAAGATATATTCATTTAGAAAATACTAACAAGCTCCTTGGCATTAAGGGATGCATAGCAGGAAAAACGGGTTATACAGCAGCAGCAGGTAGATGCTTAGTTGCATATTATGAAAGAAATAATAAAAAAATGATAGGAATTGTGTTGAGTTCAACTAATGAACAAACAGTAGATGTTGATATGGAAAAAATCATAGACTGGAGTTATGGAAAACTTTAATCATATATACTAAATTAAGCTTTCATAGTATAATTTATAGCATAAAGAGGTGATTATATTATGAAATTTAATTTAAATCAATTTCTAATGGCTGTATCGCTTGCACTTGATTTTGTTGAAATAGATATAAGGGGAAGAAGTACAAATCATGGTAAAAGAGTTGCATATGCGGCCTTAAGGATAGCTGAAAAATTGGGATTTAAAGATGAAGATCTATATGATATAGTGTCACTTGCTATACTGCATGATAATGGTATATGTGAAGCAAGCAGTAGGGATGTAAAAGATGAGACAAATGAAGAAGAACGTAAAATAGAACACTGTATAATAGGAGAAAATAATATAGTTAATTATCCATTTTTGAAAAAGAGAGTGGATATAATAAAATATCATCATGAAGCATATGATGGAACTGGATTTTATAAGCTTAAAGGTTCTCAAACTCCAATAATATCACAAATTATTTTCTTTGCTGATTACTTAGAAAATAAATTTGAACTTGATAAAATAGATGCAAATAATAGAAAAGAGATAAGGAATTTTGTAATGGAACAAAGTGGTAAGATATTTAATCCGGAAATATGCAGCATATTTTTACAATTAGAAAGTAACGAGAGTTTTATACTTGATTTTAAAGATAATTTTATAAATTTAGCTTTGAGTAGGGGCGTTCATGAGTTTGATTTAGAGTTAAGTTTGAAGGAAATACTAAATATAACTGATGTTTTTTCAAAAATAATAGATTCAAAGTCAAAGTTTACAAGAAGACATTCTAAAGGAATTGCAGAAAAGGCTGGGATTATGGCTGATTACTATAAATATGCTGAAGAAGAAAAAACAAAGCTTATTATTGCTGCTAACTTGCATGATTTAGGCAAGCTTGCAATCCCTAACACAATACTTGATAGTCCAAGGAAGCTTACCGAAGATGAATTTTATATGATAAAATCTCATACTTATTATACTAGAGCAGCATTGTCACAAATCGATGGGTTTGAGGATATAACAGAATGGGCTTCCAATCATCATGAAAAATTAAATGGAGCAGGATATCCTTATGGTAAAAAAGGAGACGAGCTAGATTTTAATTCAAGGTTAATGGGTTGTATAGATATTTATCAAGCACTTACAGAGGAAAGACCGTATAGAAAACCGCTGAAACATACTACGGTTATGAATATAATGAATGATATGGTTCAAGGTGGATATATAGATGGAAGTATAGTAAGTGATATTAATTTTGTTTTTTCACTTACATAGCTTGATTTCTTGTACACAAAGTGGCTGCCGGATTAATTTTTTAGTACGACAGCCACTTTAAGTGATCTTAATTATTAATGTAGCATCATATTTTTTTACAGTTTAAATTTAAGTACCATTTCATTTAATTTTTGAGCCATTTCAGCTTGGTTTTGAGCTGTATTTGCAATTTGATCAATACCTTGTGAAACTTCATCAATGCTTTCTTTTATTACAGTTGTACTTTTAGAAGAACTTTGAGCAAGTTTAGACATATTTCTCATGCCAGCTGTAACCTTTTCCATTGTAGATGAAAGTTCCCTTGTCATAGAAGTTATTCCATTTGACATAGAACTTATAAAGTTTGCATCATCGTAGTACTGGCTGCCTATTGAACCCATATTTTTAAGTTCTGTTTGAACATTTTCTCTTATGAAGCTTAAAATATCGCTACTATTTTGAGAAAGATTATTAAATGCAGCTTCAACTTCACCAATAGTATTTTGAATATTTACTACGGCATTAGAGGATTGCTCTGCAAGTTTTCTTACTTCTTCTGATACAACAGCAAATCCCTTACCCTGTTCTCCAGCTCTTGCAGCTTCAATTGCTGCATTAAGTGCTAAAAGATTAGTCTGCTCAGCTATATTTGCAATTGTATCTGCCATAATTTTAATAGTTTCGACAACCTTACCATCCTCGATAGCTTGAAGAATGTTTCTCTCCTTTTCATTGAAGTTTTTTTCAATATTTTGTATTGATATTTTACTTTTGTTTTGTATTTCTAAAGCATTATCTTTGGATTTTATTGAATTTTTGTTTCCTTCATTGGATTTATCATTCAACTTTATAACATTTGATTCAATATTTTCTAAAGAAATTGTTATTTCTTCCGACGACAAGCTTGTCTCGTTGACTTTGCTTGAAATTTTCTTTGTTTCACCATTTATCTCATAGAACTTTGAAGTAAGTTCTTCAACAGTCGCAGAAAGCTCTTCACTAGCGGCACTTAAATCCTGTGAATTATCAAGTATATTTTTAATAAGTGAAACTATTTCTTTTTTCATAAAAATAAAGGATCTAGTAAGTTCACCAATTTCATCACTTGAATTTAGAAATGTATTACAACTATCATCATCACTTAAATCAAAATTAGAAGCCTTTTTTACTAGCCTAGTTGTTAAGATAATTGGCTGAGCAATCTTTTTACCAATATAGAATGCTAAAATTGAGAATATAATAATAAGTATTATAGTGGTAAGAATGATAACTATTTGAAGAGAGTTCATTTTGCTTAACACTTCATTTGTAGTAGCATTTATAACCAGTATATTACCATTTTCTAATTTGTTGTATCCGAGTATAGAGGATTTACCATTCATAGTTACATAAACAAAACCTTCTTTATTATTAGATATAGCTTCTGCAGCAGATTTTAATTTCCCATTTTCAATTTTTGCGAAATTATCTTTTGAAGTAAAATTCTTATCTACTAAAAAATCAAAATTTTTATTCAAAAGAAAAGCATATCCACTATTGTAAACTTTTATATTGTTGATCATTTTAACATAATCATTAAAAAATAAATCTATTGCTAGTACTGCAACTAGTTTATTATCCTTGTAAATAGGTGCTGTATAGGTGATTCTTATGGATGTATCGTTTTTATTGTTGGCATCTACATGAGGATCACTCCATATTCCTTTACCCTGCTTTATAGGATTATAATACCAGGACATACTTCTGTTACTTTCGTTAAATTGATTTATATTAAACTTAGTTTTTTTTATAAAATCTCTGTTTGTTGTTGAACCTTCATAACAAATTTGGTATAAATTTTTAGTTATATCAGGATTTAATATAAGAGTAATTCCAAGAACGTTGCTTCCCTTCTCACCAATTTTTTTAATTGATGGATCTAAAAAATCAACATATGAGCTAGCATAATTTGTATCCTTTGAAGCTTTGACATCATCATAATTTGATGATATCAAATTAGAAATATTGTTAGCAGTATTTTCTGTATTTAAAATTAACGTGTTTAAATTATTAGACTTATTTTTAGAAAGTTCAGCAAGTCTCAATTGCGATTCGCTTTTTATAGCGGCTTTGCTTTGAAAAATGCATATGATAGATATAATTAGTGAAGTAAAAAGACAACATATAGATATAGCAGCAACAATTTTATAACGTATACTAGAACTTAATTTAAATATAATAAACACTTCCTTAAACAAAATATTAATGGAGCTGTGGTACTAAAACATGTTAAACAATAATTTTTAGTGCGGCAACTCCATTTTATTATCGGTACGTAGTAAAAAAAGTAAATGATGTATAATTGCATGATATGGAATATACTTACTCTGGCAACGATTACTATGCATTTTATAATATAAATTTTAATTTTGAAGTGGTTTATCTTTATATTTCTTAAGGTTTAATTAAATTTATTTTAAACAAAAAGTTTTAAAGTTGTCTTATAGAAGAGGTGGTAATAGCAATGAAGATTAGTAGGAAAAGGTTGGTAGCTGTTGGGTTTGTGATTATTATAGCTGCAGCAGGAATATATCCTGTTCTTAATAAAAATGGAGTTAAAGGTATTAGCTTAGGAAAATCAAATAATCTAAAGGTATATGTTATGCAGATTGCAGGAAAAACTCATCCGGAGATGCAGGCATGGATAGATAATTTTAAAAAGAAATATCCAAATATAAATATTAAAGAAACACCTGTTTCTGTGGAAAACAATCAGTATTCAAAAAAACTTTTAGCTGATAGTTTGGCTGGAAATGGTCCTGATGTGTTGTACTTTGATCCAGAGGAACTTAATGTGCATTCAATGCAAAAGTCACAAATACTTACAGATTTAAAACCATTTATTGAAAACGACAAGGACTTTGATGCGGAAAATTATAATAAAGCTGTATTAAATGCAGGTAAGTACAATGGAAAAATGACATTTATACCATTAGATTACTATGTTAATAGCTATATAACTACAGATAAGCTGTTAAAAAATAATGATATAAATTTAAAAAATAATATGTCTCAAAATGATTTTATTGAAGCAGCTAGCAAATATATATCTTCAATAAATGGCAGCAAGAATAAAACATTATTTGCTTACCCAATGAGTATTACTAGCTTTTTAGCAAGTAGTGGAATTGATTTTGTTGATTATGAAAATAAAAAAACTCACTTTGATAAGCCTGAATTTAAAAAGATAATAGACAATTATAAAAAAATATATAATTCTTCTCCAAAGCAAGCTGAAATTACTGGTACTTCTGGTGAAGAGGGATACGATGCAATTAAGGCAGGAACTACTCTTTTTTCAGATGATAGATTAGCTCTTAGGGATCTTTTGGAATCAGAATCTAAAATAAAGGGAGTAACAGGAGAAACACAGATTATAAATAGCATGCCAACATATAATGGAGGAGATAAAGTAATTGCAATGGCAGGAGAATGCATGGCAATTAATAAAAGTTCCAAGAATAAAGAAGCAGCATACAATTTTATAAAAACTGCATTATCTACAGAAATAAAAATAGAGTCTAAGGGTAATTATGTGCCTCTTCAAAATATACCAGCTGGTAAAAAATTTAGAGATATAACTTTTAATCAGTATTTAAAAGATGAAGTGGGTAAGACTGAAGAGATTAGTAAACATGATGGAAGCGTGACTATGTTAAAACCATCTAATAAGTTTGAAGCTTACTATAATAAAATAACACAGGATATAGAAAAAACTGAAGCTTATGACCCTACCTTAGATGATTTGATAATGAAATGTTTAATGCCATATTTAGAGGGCAAGGATTCTTATGATAGTGTGTTTAAAAATTTACAAGAAAAAGTAAAGGTATATTTAAATGAGTAAAGATAAACAAACTGAAAGATTGGAGGCTCCAATTTTAATATTCCAAGTTGTCTATATATAGAGGGGTGAAGAAATGAAAACTATGGTGAGAACTTTAATTGCAGTGGTAATAATTTTAATAATAGCAGTTTTGGGTTATAAAATTTATACAGCACATACAGCCAATGTTTTAAATAAAGCTATTATAAAGGAATATGGAGATTTATACGGTTATGTTAATAAGGTAGATAATGAAATTTTTACAGTTTCTAAGCAGAAGGTTATTAAACAAGGCAATAGAACTATGAATCAGGATACAGGGCAAACGATTAAATTTAAATGCAATAAAGATACCAAAGTTATAAAAAGAACTATTTATAGTATTAACAAGAGTAAGGCAGAAGCAAAAGATCAAGCTGGAAGTTTGAGTGATATAAAGGTAGATAAATTAGTTAGTGTGTGGGGAAAAAGTGGAGCTGATGGCACTATTACAGCTGAAACTGTAGTTTTAATGGAATTTAATTAAGGCATACTCAAAAAAATTATTATTATGGTGATTAGTTGTATTTGAGAGGAGAGGAAATGAAAAAAAATAAAATTATAATTATCGCTGTAGTTTTAATAATTGCAGCTGTTATAGGAATTTATCCTGTTCTTAATAAAAAAGGTTTTAAAGCTGAGAATATGAATACACTTAAGATTTATAGCGAAGAGCAGGGAGGAGGAGAAACTCCAATTCTTAAGTCTATTATTGATGAATTTAAAAATAAGTACCCTAGTATAAAAATAGAAAAAGTAGTGTTTAATGATGCACAGAAATATAATCAAAAACTTTTAAGTGATACATTATCAGGTTCTGGACCAGATATATTATTTTTTAATACAAATTATGTAAATGAAAAAATACTTGAAAAAAGTGATGTTTTAACTGATTTAAAAACTTTTTTTAAAGGTGATAGTAAAAATTATAATATGAATGTTATTAATTCTGGAGTATATAAAAATAAATTGTTTGTACTTCCAATAGATTATTCTGTTAGTGGATACTTATCAACAAAACAGCTAATGGATAAAAACAATATTAAATTAGATAAAAGTATGAATGAAGATAATTTTGTAGAAGAAATAAGTTCTAAATTTTTAAATACAAGTGAAAATAGTAAAAAAACACTTTTTGCATATCCAATAAAAATTACAGATTTTATAGCAAGCAGTGGAATTGATTTTATTGATTATGAAAATAAAAAAGTATATTTTGATAAAAAAGAATTTAAAAATATAATTGATAATTATAAAAAAATATACAATTTAACACTTAAAGCAGAAAGTTTTTCAGGCCATTCAGGTGAAGAAGGAGTAGAAGCACTTCAAAATGGAAAAACACTTTTTTCAGATGATGAAGCAGTGCTTAGCTATCCATTAGGTTTATTACAATCGCAATCGAAGATAAAAGCATTAACTGGAGAAGATGTAGTAATGGGCACCATGCCAACTTACAATAGAGGACAGAATGAGGTAATAGCAAAAGTAGAAGATTGTATGGCCATAAATAAAAAGACCAGTAATAAAAAAGCAGCATATAACTTTATAAAAATTGCATTATCTCAAAAAGCACAGAAAAATATAAATTCAATCCCCGTCAATAGAGGTACAGCGGAAGACATAAAAAGTAATTATTTAAAGCAATTTAATGGAAAAGATTCAATAGTCCTTTCTGATCCTAGTGGTTCTGAAAAACTTACACTTATTAAGCCATCTAATGATATTGAGAAATACTATGATGATGTTACAGGAAATATAAGTGAAGCTAAAATAATTGATCCAACAATAGAAAAATTAATAATGGAAAGTTTTAAACCTTATTTTGAAAATAAAAAATCTTATGATGAAGCTCTTAAAGTTTTAAAAGACAAAGTTAAATTATATATTAATGAATAAAATGGGGATGTATTTATATGAAAAATAAAATTATATTTGCTGTGATTATTATAGTTGCTATTACAGGAGGATTTTTTGGTTTCAATAGATTGCATAATGCTAGTAGAAATGTATCTAAAGTAGTAAATTTGCCGAAAAATATTAATAATCTAGATGGAACAATAAGAGAAATCAATGGTGGAGAACTTTCAGTTGAAAAAAGTACTATTGAACATTTAGGACACAATAGATGTGCAAGTGGTGGAAAAGGAGAAATGTTGAAAGTTAAAGTTCAAAAGAATACACAATATACATTAAGGGTCACTTATGATCAGGGAAAAACACATACAGATAAAGCTGGTAACAAGAGTGAATTAAAGGTTGGAAGAGTTATAACTATTTTTGGTGAAAGTGATGGTACAGCTATTACAGCTAAAAATATAAGAATACTACAAGTTAATCAGCGTAATTAACGTTATCTTAATGATAGCACTGTTAATATTAAAATAGCAATTAAGGTATCTTCTTTCAGATGCCTAAAAAGGAAGGAGGAGGTTTTTAGATGGAAAATTGTAAAGAACTTATTAAAATAGAAGACTCAAGCTTAAAGAAAAAGGAAAACCTTATAGGTTATATTTTTGCAGGACCTTCAATATTTGGATTTTTGTTTTTTTTCGCAGTTCCGTTTTTAATAAGTTTAATGTACTGTTTTACAGAGGGAGCTGGAGACATAGAATTTGTTGGCTTTCAAAATTTTATAGATTTATTTCAAAATTCTTCTTTTAAATTAGCAGTTAAAAATACAGTGTTATTTAATGTAATAGCTGTTCCATTAGTTATTATTGTTTCCCTTGGAGTTACACTTGTGTTAAATAGTAAAATAAAAAAAGCATCATTTTTTAGAACAGTACTTACTTTTCCATTAGTTATACCAATAGCTTCAGTAATACTTGTATGGCAAATATTTTTTGCTGAATCCGGCGTAGTTAATGGGATGCTTTTGAAATTTGGAGTTGTAGGACCTGATTACCTTAAAACCGGTTGGTCATTTTTTATACTGGTTTTGCTATATGTATGGAAAAATTGTGGGTATAACATGATAATATTTCTTGCAGGTTTAAATAATATACCTAAGGAATATTACGAAGCGGCTTCAATAGATGGCTGCAGTGAAACAAAAGCCTTTTTTAAGATAACCTTGCCGCTTCTTGTACCAACAATATTTTTTGTATTCATAATTTCAATAATAAACTCACTTAGAATTTATAGGGAAGCTTATTTGCTTTCTGGGCAATATCCAGATTCAAGTATATATATGTTGCAGCACTTTATGAATAATAATTTTACAAATTTAAATTATCAAAGACTTTCAACAGCATCTGTAATAGTTTTTATATTTGTAGGACTTGCAGTTTATTATTTGTTTAAGTTCCAAAAGAAGTATGAGGTGTAGAGTTATGAGACAAAAAAATAAAATAGCAGCGTTTTTTGAATATGTAGTGCTAATTTTTTTTGCTTTATGTGCAATATTTCCGGTTGTATACATGATTTCAAGTTCTTTAATGGGTGAGGATGAAGTAAAGACAGCTGCTCAAAATTTTAAATTTCACATTATACCGAATGGCTTTACGATGATTCAATACTACACTATTTTACTTAGAAAGCCTGATTTTTTACTGAAATTTTGGAATTCTATAATACTAACTGTACCGGCAGTTATTGGACAAATATTAATATCAATTTTTGGAGCATATGCTTTTGCCAAGATAAGATTTAAATTTAAGCAAGAAATATTTTTTATGTTTATTTTGCTTATGATAATGCCATATCAGGTAACCCTTGTGCCAATATACATTATTATGAAGAAACTTAATTTAGTTGGTTCTTATGCAGCGGTAATATTTCCAGCAATGTTTTCAACCTTTGGGGTGTTTTTAATGACACAATTTTTAAAGGCTATCCCCGACGAAGAGTGTCAAGCTGCAAAAGTTGATGGAGCAGGTCATCTGCAGATTTTATTTAAGATTATTATTCCTCAGTGCAAGGGAGCAGTGGTTTCTCTTGCAATACTAAGCTTTGTTGATAATTGGAACATGATTGAGCAGCCACTAATACTCTTATCAGAGCAAAAGCAGCCCCTTTCAACTTTTTTGTCTCAAATTAATGAAAATGAGCTTGGAGTTGCATTTGCCTGTGGTGTAATGTTTATGCTGCCTTCGATATTTATGTTTCTCAAAGGTGAAGAAGAACTACTTCAGGGAATACAACATCTAGATATGAAGTGAGGTAAGTGTATATGAAAAGTAAAAGAAATAAAATAGTGAATATAAGCATTATAGTGTTTATAGTAATTGTTGTACTTTGTACGTATCTTTCAAAAACAGTAAAAAATATGCTGCTTCCTGAAGTTACTGTGGCTTATTTAAAGCCTGGAACAATAGGTGATGGTTTTGAAGGTACAGGAACAATAGATTATGAAGATACACATAAAATATATTCAATGCCAAGCTGGTCTGTTAAGGAAATTAGTGTAAAATTAAATCAAAGTGTAAAAAAGGGAGATGTGCTTGCAAAGGTAGATAATGATGCAATAAACTTGAAGGAAAGAGAAGAAAAGGCGGTTATAATGCAGCTTCAAGATGAAATTGATACCTTAAAGAAAGCATCAACTCCAGATCAAAATAAAATTAATGAAGATCAGTATAAGCTTGATACAGAAAATGCAAAGTATAAGACAATAAGAAAAGGCTTAACAGATGATGGAAGCATTCTTTCAGATGTTGATGGAAAAATAGTAAGTATAAATTCAAAAAATAGTGGAGAGTCTTCTTTAAACGGCCAAGATGAAGGTTCAAGTGGAGCTTCAGGTGATTCGGATAGTTTAGGATCAGGGGATGATTTAGGTCAAAGTAGTAGTGCATTATTTGAAATTGTAAGTAATGAACCTAGCCTTTGTGTAAAATGGGCAGTTCCATATAAAGATGATGATAAATTTTCAGTTGGTACCAAAGTAAATGTTATTAGCGGAGATGATGATAAAGATTCAAAAGCTTCATCAGTAACAGGAGTAGTTTCAAAAAAAATATACAACTCTGGAAGAGATGAATATGAAATTTACGCAGATATAAACGATAAAAGCAATTTGAAAAAAGATGATAAGGTTACAATAACTACTCAAGGAAGTACTAAACGATATAATAATGTAATACCAAAGAGCTGCTTATATGAAGAAAATGGTATAGATTATGTGTATGAATTTAGCGCTGGCGGTGGCACTCTTGGTGAAGAAAGTTCTGTAAAAAAAGTACAGGTACAGGTAGTTGCTTTTGACAGCATGAACTGTTCAATTAAAGCAGAAAGTAATTCACAGTTAAGCGGCGGCATTGTAACTAATACTTCTAAGCCTATTAGCGATAATGATGAAGTAAAATGTACTTTTACAGCTGCATCGAGGTGATCACATGCATATAGGTAAGATTACAAAATTTAAATTAATAGTAAGCTTTAGTATTTTAATTGTTTTAATCATAATGAGTAATTATCTTAACTTTAATGTAAATAAGAATGTATCAAATGTAATTGAATATAAAAGCATTAATAGCGCAAGCGGGGGTATTACCTTTGATGAACTTAGCAAAGTAAAAAATAAGTACAAAGATTTGGAACTTACTGGCTGCAAAGAAATGACGTCTAGTGTAACAAACAAATATGGAGTGTCTCCACAAAAAGAAATGAAGACAGAAGAAGCTATAAGAACAAAAATAGTACTTACAGATGAAAATTATTTTGATTTGTATCCTTTTAGAATGATAAGAGGTGGAAAATTAGATTTTTTAACTGTAAAGTATGGAAGCAAGGTTGCCATAGTAAGTGATGTACTGGCAAATTCACTATTTAAGAGCGTTGATGTAATAGGTAGCACTTTAAATGTTGGTAACTCAAAGTATAGAATTGTGGGAGTGTATAAAGAAAATAAATCCTTACTGTATAGTGCAGCTGAGGATGGATATGAAAGAATTTATGTTCCGTATACAGCATATTCTGACCAAGATAAAAAGGATAAGTCTTTCATTGATATAATGGCAACAAGGGAAACAAAAAATTATGATGAAAAAGCTATAAATGATAAGCTTAGTAAGGCTTTAAATGATAAGATGCCTTTGTATAAATCTGTGAATTATACAGTTTCAAAGCAAATAGTGCTGCAGAACATAAAGATACTATATTTTATAGTTGGTTGTATTGTAATTGCCTTTTTTATAAAGCTTATATTAAAGTTTATTTGCGAAATTAAGTTGCTTTTTAAAGAAAAATTGAGAGTCAGCTATTTAAAAGAAGTAATATTAAATAATAAGAAGGAAATTTTGATTCTGTTTAGTAAGGTATTTATATGCATTGTGGGAATTGCTACTGTGTTTAATTTGATTAAATTTAATCTAGTCATTCAAAATAAGTATTTACCTTCTGAAAATATTTTTGATGTTAGCTTCTATAGAACGACTATTATTTCTAATATTCAGCTTAATAATGCAAATGAGAATGGTATAAGTAATGTTTATAATAGGTATTTAGCTATTGTGGG
Source organism: Clostridium neuense (assembly GCF_045310695.1). NCBI lineage: Bacteria > Bacillati > Bacillota > Clostridia > Eubacteriales > Clostridiaceae > Clostridium > Clostridium neuense. The sequence continues at coordinate 20,847 of NZ_JBJIAA010000028.1, read as the reverse complement.
TAAAACAGAAGCTTTTGTCCTTTTAGGAGAGGTTGCTGCATTAGCTGCAGGAGTTATGCATTTGGTTTGGGCATTAGCTCACTGTCATTCTGAAGCTAAAGAAAATATTTGTAGTTGAGCTGGTTTATCTATAAACAAAAATACATCTGGTTTAATAATAAAAACTGGATGTATTTTTTTTGTTTTACATATTAACAACATATTTACATTTAAGTAATAATGATGTATTATCAAGACGAATAAAATATCTTACTAAAAAGGGGGATAAAAATGAAGAAAATTAAAAAATACTTATGTTTCTTACTTATTTTATTAATCTCTTTTATGGCCAATCCTAGCTATAATATTAAAGCAGAAGGTGTTTCTAAACAGAAAACGAATTTATCAATAACTTTTGCTGATAATATTAACCATGATGTTGAGAAATTGGTTACCAAATCTGGTGGACAAGTTGTTTCTGAGTTTCCTAAGATAGGTGCTTTGAAAGTTAAATGTAGTGATGAAATAGTACCACAAATTTTAGAATGTTCAGGTGTAGAATCAATTTCTCCTTCATTAGAAATGAAATTACCATCTGAAAAAGTTATAAGTTTTAATGAAGAAAAAGCTGTTTCAAGTGAAGCTTCAGATCTATACGACAAATATCAGTGGGATATAAAAAAAGTGACTAATGACGGTGAAAGCTATAAACTTGGAACTGGAAATCATAATGTAGTTGTAGGTATAATAGATTCAGGAATAGATGAAAATCATCCTGATTTAAAACCAAACATATTAGGCGGAGAAAATTTTGTGCCAGCTAATTATAAAAATGATAGTACTGAAACTGGAGACAAAAGTGATATACAGGATAGAAATGGGCATGGCAGTCACGTGGCGGGAACTATAGCAGGAAATGGAAGAATTAAAGGAGTTGCTCCTAATATTGGAATCAAGGCTTATAGAGTTTTTGGAAAAGAAGGAACTACAGATACATCAATTATAGTTAATTCAATAATTAAAGCAACAGATGATGGAGTTAATGTTATAAGCTTAAGTTTAGGTGGTTATGGATTGAAAGGAAAGTGCTTTTGGAAAGATCCTAAAACTGGAAAGGTTAAGAGAGTAGGGAATGATATAGCAGATATGGATATATATAAAAGGGCCGTTAAATATGCTATAAAGCACAATGTAGTTGTAGTTGCAGCAGTAGGAAATGAAGCTTTAAATTGTGATAATAAAAAAAGTGTTACAAATTATATAAATAGCCAGAATACTGATAAAGCATTTACCTATGAGGGCTTGGGCTATGAACTACCAGCATCAGTTAAAGGAGTTATAGGCGTTTCAGCAGTTGGACCAACTGACAAATTAGCTTCATATTCTAATTATGGACGAGGCTTTGTAGATGTGACAGCACCAGGAGGAGATCTTTTGAATGTAGATAAATCTGATTATTATGATTTATGTTTAAGCTCATATCTTAACAGAGGGTATGCTTTTATGGCAGGTACTTCTATGTCCACACCAAAAGTTTCAGCTGTAGCAGCACTTGCAATATGTAAATATGGTAATGTAGGAACGAAGAAAATATCTAAGATAATATATAGTAGTTGTGAAAAATTAAATAATGATCCTACAGAAATGTATTATGGACATGGCTTGGTAAATGCTTATAAGTTGTTAAAAGGTCAAGATTAGTGAAGTAACAATGCTTCGTCGCATAAACATGCCCGAGGTTTGGGCGTCAGCCCATTATCCTTCTAGAATAAGATAAAAGCACTTTCAATAATAAGTCCTATAAATCTAAGGTTCAAAAATTATAAAATACTAAGATATTCCAATAACTCGCGTTGCTCAAACAGATTGAAATATCTAAGCATTTTACAATTTTTGAACCAAGATTTATTATAATTTTTTTAAATCGTTCCTTCAGCATTGTTACTTCACTCCCACGGTAGTGCAAGGAAAAAATCCCTCCGTTCCTACGGAATTTTGGTGTGAATCTTTATAGTGCATTATTTAAACAATTTATCACTATTTTTATTGTGAAACCTCGTATATATGTATATTCTCCTTGCTTTTCGGGCTAAGCGAAGTGATGTTGATTTGGGATATTAAATAAAGCTTTATTTAATATCCTAAGTCAATATTACTTCACTAATTTTCAGTTTACTTGTTATAAACTCCATAATATGTTAGTATTGGTATTAGGTAGGATTTATATGATAGGAGAATATATTTATGAAAAAAACTAGGATTGTAACTGTTTTGTTAGCGTTTTTATTGATTTTTTTATCAGGTTGCAAGCATGATGTAACAAGTATAAGCAAGACATGTAGTTCTCCAGTTACGCAAAGTTCAACAGGAAGTTTTTCAGCCCAAAAGGGTGATAAGGTTAATATTAGATACAATTCTAAGGTTAAAAGTGGAGAGTTAAAAATACAGTTAATTGATCCAAATGAAAAAGTAATAAATAATTTTGAAACAAATTTAAATGGAAAAGAACAAGTAACGATAAATAAAACAGGAGAATATACTGTGATGATTAGTTTATATAAATTTAAAGGAAATGTTAATGTAAGAATTAAGGAATAGTTACGGTCATTTTTAATAAGTTTAAAATACAGTATCAAAATGAAATTATGAGAGAGAAGTGATAAGAAATGGCAATTGCGGAGGCAACAATATTTCCAGTTGGAACAGGTTCAACTAGTTTGAGTAGTTATGTTGCAGCTTGTGAAAAAGTATTACAGGATGAAACTAGGATAAAATATCAGCTTACACCTATGGGAACAATTTTAGAGGGCGAGCTTGATGTGATTTTAGAGATTGTAAGAAAAATGCATGAGGTTCCTTTTGAAAATGGAGCTGAAAGAGTAGAAACTTACATAAAAATTGATGATAGAAGAGATAAGAAATCAACTATGAGTCAAAAATTGAATTCTGTTATGGAGAAATTAAAGTAATAATAAAGGGATATTTCAATTTTATGAGAAAATGGTCATGTTTACTGTAACTGCGATAATGAAATTAAAATTTTTAATTGAAGAGTACTAAATGTTCTCTTCAATTTTTTTTAGTCTATTTTTTAATATAGTAGTTATAAAATAATGTAGAGAAAGTACGAAAAATATAGTATGATGTAAAGTAAGTTTTTTAAATCAATTATAGATAAACAGCTTCAACTATTGGAATTTATGTACTGTAATGTTAGAAACACACATTTTGGTACAAATAAATTTTAAGTTTTAGGGTAGTTTATCTTTACTGGGAGGAAATTTATGAAATCTATAAAAAAGCAGTTCATAGTACTAATTTTAGCACTAGTCTTAATTCCAATAGCTATTGTAGATTTAAGCTACTATTTTTTGGCATCAGATGCTATAAAATCGCAAGTTAAAAATAACAACAAGGTTATTGCAAATTCTGTTTCAAAGGATGTACAAAGTTTTGTGCAAAAAGCGTATTCAGTTTCAGAAGAAATTGTTAATAACAACGATGTAAAGAGTTTGGTGCCAGATAAACAAAAAAGCGTTTTAGTTAGTAGTATTAATAGAAACAAATATTTTGATTTGTTTTATATTCAGGATACTAAAGGTATGCAGACGGCCAGAAACAGTGGGAAATTAGCAGATAGATCAAAGAGATGGTGGTTCATCAAAATTATTAAGGATAAAGAACCATTTGTAACAAAATCTTATTATTCTGTATCTAATAATTCAACTGTATGTTCTATAATTTTGCCTATTTATGACCAAGCTAAGAAGCTTATTAGTGTTTTTGGAGCAGATTTAAAGCTTGATTCTCTTCAATCTTTAGTAGAAAAAAGCAATACCCAAAAGGGAAGTTATACATATATAATTGATGGAGATGGTACTGTCATTGCACATCCGGATAAAAATCAGGTTGCTCAAATGTATAATTATAAAACTAAAAAGAAAACTGTAATGCTTAAGGATGCAAGCGGTAAAGTAATGATGAACAGTGATGGTTCACAAAAAACTAAGCAGGTTGATATTAAAGTACCAGAAAAATTGGGTAATTCAGTGGCAAATGCATTAAAAGGTGAATCTGGAAATATAGAATATGTAGATAATGACGGCAAGAATCAAATGTGCGTTTATAATAGTATAAGTATTCCAGGAAGCTCAGATAAATGGGCGGTTATTACGGTTCAAGATAAGTCAGTAGCACTTCAACCAATTAAAAATATTCAGTATATAAACATCACTATTTTAGTAATTGTGGTTGTGTTAATAATTTTAATAACACTTTATTCGGTACAAAGCTTAACCAATCCTATAATTAAACTTAAGGCACTTATGGAAAAGGCTTCTCAGGGTGATTTAACTGTACATAGCTATTATAACTCTAAAAATGAAATAGGAGATTTAAGTAATAGTTTTAATTCAATGATAGATGACATGAAGAAATTAATTAATAAAATATCAGAAACATCAGGTAAAGTAACTTTATCATCTTCTTCACTTGTAAGTGTAGCAAATGAAAATGTAAAGGCAATTGAAGAAATAGCAGGGACCATTACAAATATAGCTGAAGGTGCACAAGATCAGGCGGTTGGAGCTGAAAATGGTTTAAATGCAGCGAATAATCTTTCAAATGAATTAGAGAAAATGATGAGTGATGTAGAAAGAATGATGGCGTCAACAGAGGAAACTGTTAATTCAAATAACAGAGGAGTAAAAGTTATAGACAAACTTGAAGGTGAATCTAATAAAAATAATGAAGTTATTAAAAAAGTTGCCAAGGTAATTAATTTACTCAATGATAAAGCTAATAGTATTGGAGAAATAGTAGAAACTATATCAGCGATTTCAGAGCAAACTAATTTGCTAGCATTAAATGCAGCAATAGAAGCTGCAAGAGCTGGTGAACATGGTAAGGGATTTTCAGTAGTAGCTGAGGAGGTAAGAAAATTATCTGAAGGTACTTCAAATGCTAGCAGCAAAGTTAAAGAAATACTTGATACAATTCAAAATGATGTAGCTGAAGCTAGTGAAGCTATTAATTATGCTAACAGTGTTGCAGATGATCAAAATGCTGCTGTCAAAGATACAAAATTAATATTTAGCGATATTGCTTCATCAGTTAATAATGTGATTATAAAGGTTAAAAATATTTCAAAGAGTATAGAAAATGTAGATACTAGCAGAAATGAAGTACTAGATGTATTAAATAAGGCCGCAGAAATGGCTACTAATCTTTCTAGTTCTTCAGAAGAGGTTTCAGCTGCAACACAGCAGCAGACAGCATCTATGAATGAGATGAACAACTTTGCACTGCAACTAAAAGATGTATCAAACAATTTAAATGATGAAATAAAAGCATTTAAAATTGCAAAGTAACAGTGCTTTGGAACATTAAAAAAAATCCATAAATCTAAGGTGAAAAAATCGCAAAATCCTAAGATATTTCAATAACTCGCTAAAAAAAAGCTCAAACAGATTGAAATATCTAAGTATTTTAAGATTTTTCCACCAAGATTTATTGGATTTTTTTAAATTGTTCCTTCAGCACTGTTACTTTGCTACCACGGTAGTACAAGGAAAAAATTCCTTTGTACCTACGGAATTTTAGAGTAATTCTACAACTAAACAAAAAAGGCCATATATTCTATATAAACATAGATTAATAAAATAAATGATATAGATTTGAATTACAGTGTCATTTTCCGTAGGTACGGAGGAAAATGTTCCTTAAATAATGTATAATGCGAAGTAACAATAGTGAAGAAATAGTTTAAATAAAATTTTATAAATATTAGAGGTTAAATGGTAAAAGTCTTAGATATTTCAATTTGTTTGAGCCAAAGGCGAGTTATTGAAATGTCTTAGAATTTTAGAATTTAACCTCTTAGATTTATTAATTTTATTTAATATTTCAAGGTATTGTTACTTCGCAGTTTTTACTTCTTAGCTGTTATTTTCACCCAGGTATCATTGTAAAGTTTTCTTGTATCTCCAAGATCTTTGAAGATTTCAGCATTCTTAAGAGAAGCATCATCTGGGTAAGAAGCTTTGTTATTTTTTTCTGAGTCTTGTAAAAGATTGTAGGTAGCTTTGTTTGGTGTTCCATATCCAATAAAGTCTACATTCTTTTTGTTTACCTTTGCATTAAGTAAAAAGTTAAGAAATTTTTCTGCGGATGTTTTATTTGAAGCATTTTTAGGAATTACCCAGCTGTCAAACCATAAATTTGTGCCTTCCTTTGGTATTACATATTCGAATTTTTCAGGCTTTTCTTTCATAAGTACAGCAGCATCTCCAGAATAAATAACTCCCATTGGCTTTTCACCATTTCTTAGAGAATCTTTAATTTCGTCTCCTATATAAACTGGATTCATGCTTTCCTTTTGTTTTGTAAGTTCAGTTGCTGCTTTTGAAATTTGCTCTGTGTTTGTAGAATTCATGGAATAACCAAGTCTCTTAAGTGAAATTCCTATAGAGTTTCGCATATCATCTGACATAAAGATTTTATCTTTGTATTTTGTATCCCAAAGCACATCCCAGCTGTCTATTTTATCTTTAATTTGAGTTTTATCATAAATTATTCCTATAGTTCCCCACATATATGGTACTGAGTATTTATTTTTAGGATCAAAGCTTAAGTTTTTATATTTATTATCTATATTTGAATAGTTTGGTACATTTTTAAAATCAATTGGTTGGACGAGATCTTCTTTAATCATTCTATCAACCATGTAATCTGAAGGGCAAATGAGGTCATATTTGTTTGTACCAGATTTCACTTTTTGGTACATTTCTTCATTTGTTGAAAAGGTTTGATAGTTTACCTTTATGCCTGTTTGTTTTGTAAAATCTTTTATTATGCTTTCATCAATATATTCACCCCAATTAAAAACACTGATAGTTTTTTTGCTTGAATTAGGAGCTATGCTGCAGCCTGTAAACATTGAAACAATTATCCCTAATGCAGCAGAAATTGATATGATTTTTTTTATGGTTTTCATTTCTTTTCCTCCTTAGATAAAAATTCTTTTCCGTTTGCAAGAAATAGCAATATTAGGATAGTTAAGAACATTAATGTAGATAGTGCATTTATTTCAGGACTAATACCTCTTCTAGCCATGGAGTATATTTCTATTGATAAATTTGTAACATCATTTCCAGTGTTGAAAAAACTAATTACAAAATCATCTATGGACATTGTAAAAGCAAATAAAAAGCCAGCTACTATGCCAGGTTTTATTTGTGGTAATATTATTTTTCTCATGGTATATCTAGGAGTAGCACCGAGATCTAGAGATGCCTTTACAATATCCTTTGGAAGCTGTTTAAGTTTTGGAAGCACAGATAATATTACATATGGGGTAGAAAATACAATATGAGCTATGATAAGCGTAGTTATCCCAAAAGGTATCTTAAAAAATATAAATAGTGTCATTAAGGATACAGCGGTTACAATGTCAGGATTGAGTACTGGTATATTGTTAAAGTTTAATATGGCTTTCTTAGATATACCAGACATCTTGTCTATGGCTATTGCACTTAAAGTTCCAAATATTGTTGATACTAAGGATGAAACTACAGCAACAAATACAGTGTAATAAAGTGCAGTAAGTATTCTATCATCACTTAGTAAGGAGCTATACCACTTTAGTGAAAAGTGTCCCCAATTTGAGGAGTATTTTTCCGAATTAAAGGAAAATATAATCAAGAAAAATATTGGTGCATATAAAAAAATATAAACTAAGGCTAAATAAAACTTTTTTGAATATTTTTCTACCATAGCCGACCACCACCTTTAACATCATCTGTATTATCAAATTTTGAAAGTACAGCCATTGAAATCAGTATTATAATCATCATTAAAATTGATATAGCAGATCCAAAGTACCAATCTCCAACTGTTGTAAACTGAGATTCAATAAGATTACCTATAAGCATAAATTGTCCGCCGCCTAAGAGCTTTGATATTACAAAAGTTGAAACAGCAGGCATAAATACCATAGTTATGCCAGACATTATTCCTGGTATGCTTAAAGGGAAAACAACCCGCCTAAACACAATAAATCTATTTGCACCAAGATCTGAAGCTGCTTTTATTACATCTTGATCTATTTTTATAAGCACTGTGTATATAGGGATTATCATAAATGGTAGAAAGTTGTATACCATTCCAAGAATAACAGCTCCATTTGTATAGAGTATGTCTACTTTAGAAAAACCTATAAAAGAAAATATTTTATTTATTATTCCATTTTTGCCCAAAATTGACATCCAGGCATAGGTTCTTAATAAAAAATTCATCCACATAGGAATTATAAATAAAAGCATTAGTAGGTTTCTGGTTTTAATTTTTGTTTTTGCTACTATGTAAGCAGCAGGATAACCAAAAAGGAGACATATAATTGTAGAAATAAGTGCTAGTTTTATAGAGTTAAAAAATACTAACATGTATAGGGAATTAAATAATTTTTTATAGTTATCTAGGGTAAAGATTCCATCATTATTTGTAAGGCTGAAATATATTACAAGGAAAATAGGAACAACTATAAAGATTATGCTCCAAATTAAATATGGATATTGAGATAATGAAGTTTTCTTTTTCATTATTACTTAAGAGCCTTTCTCATGATGTGTATATCATCAGGAAATATATTTATTCCTATTTCTTCCCCAACTATGGCATGCTTTGTGTTATGGATTATCCATACAGCATTATTTATTTCAACCTTAATTTCGTAGTGAACACCTCTAAATACAACAGAAACGACCTTACCCTGTAGCCTTCCTGTTTCTTTGTCTGAAATTTTTATGTCTTCTGGTCTTATTACTACATCAACCTTTTCATTTTTATCAAAGCCCTTATCTACACAGTTAAAGTTTATTCCATAAAAGTTAACCTTGTAGTCCTCAAGCATAGTTCCTTCCACGATATTACTTACACCTATAAAATTTGCAACAAATTTATTTTTAGGTTCATTGTATATGTCCTCTGGAGTTCCAATTTGTTGAATAATGCCTTTATTTAAAACTACTATGGTATCAGACATTGTGAGAGCTTCTTCTTGATCATGCGTTACAAAGATAAAGGTTATACCGAGTTTTTTTTGAATGTTTTTGAGTTCAAGCTGCATTTCTTTTCTTAATTTTAAATCAAGAGCTCCAAGAGGCTCATCAAGAAGTAAAAGCTTTGGCTCATTTACAAGAGCTCTGGCTATAGCAACTCTTTGTTGCTGTCCACCACTTAAAGAATCTGTTGATCTTTTTTCAAAGCCTTCAAGTTCTACCATCTTTAGCATAGTTTTAATTTTTTCTTTGATTTGTTTTTCTGGCAATTTTTTTATTCTAAGGCCAAAAGCAACATTTTCATAGACATTCATATGAGTGAATAATGCATACTTTTGGAATACTGTGTTTATTTGCCTTTTGTAAGGCGGAACAGAATTAATTTCTTTTTCTTCAAAAATAATTTTTCCGTCATCTGGTGTTTCAAATCCAGCAATTATGTTTAAGGTGGTTGTTTTACCGCAACCGCTTGGACCTAAAAGAGTAATAAATTCATTTCTTCTAACTGCAAGATTCAAATTATTGAGAACGGTATTATCATCGTATTTTTTGGTTATGTTTTTTAAGTTTATTATGATATCGCTTTCCATAATTAGTTTAAACACCTCTTTTGAAATATTAAAATGAAGGAGGAGAACTTACCCATATAATTTTGGCGGTTTTCTTCCCTTGATTTAGTATTTGATGATTTACATTAGCTTTAAAGTAGAAACTTTCACCAGCTTTGACTTTGTATTTTTTGTTTCCTAGTTTGATATTTATTGTTCCATTTAAAACATATCCAAATTCTTCTCCTTCGTGAGGTTCATCTTCAGGATATTCTCCACCGTTATCAAGTGTAAGAATAACAGGTTCCATAGAATCTTTTTGAGAATTTGAGACAAGCCACATAAGCTTGTATTTTAAAGTTTCATCATAGGTTTCACACATATCCTCTTTTTTAAAGACTATTTTTTCTTCACAATCTTCTTTGAAAAATTCAGGCAAATTAGTTCCTAAAGCCTCTAGAATATCAGTTAAAGTAGCTATGGAAGGTGAAGTAAGATCTCTTTCTATTTGTGATATAAATCCTTTTGAAAGTTCACATCTATTTGCTAGTTCTTCTTGAGTAAGCTGCTTTTCTATTCTGATACTTTTTATTTTTTTTCCGATTTCCATAATCCACCACGCAATTATAAAATTTGTTTTCTAAATACACACTAGTTTAACTACCTAAACAGCTTGTACCATAATTCTCAGAAGACAGTATTTTGGTACAAATTGCTTTTGAAGTTTCAAGTGGTTTATCTTTAATAGTATATGTAAACTCTAAGTTTAAATATACTAAACTTAACAATAAATAATTATACAAACATTTTTTACATAAATCAATATTTTATTAAACTTTATAGAAAAATTTTCATTAGAGGTGATATTGTAACAATGATAATATTTACAACATATTATAGAAATAAACGTGAAGAAAGATATTTCTACAAAAATTAAAAAGAATATTGAAAGGAGTTTTTACAAAATAATGGTTACAATTGATCCTAATAATATACCGAAATTTAAAAGTCAATTAATAGTTCCGCCGGTTTATATGCCAAAGGTTGTAAAGCGGGCTAGTTCTGGTGAAGTAATAAGTTATAATTATATAGTATCTATAAGTGAATTTAAGGAGCAGATACTCCCAGAAGGTTTCCCAATGACTATAGTTTTTGGATATGGTAGTAGAGTGTTTAATAAGGTTACAGGCAAAATAATAAATAATTTTAAGAGCGCTCCAGGTGCTACTTTTGAGGCAGTGAGAGGGATAACGATGAATGTACAGTGGATTAATGACTTAAATGGATATAATAGATTACCTGTAGATCCAACGCTTCATTGGGCAGATCCTAATAATATAGGAATGGTTGAACCAAGTTCAGTTCCTCCATTTCCACCAGGACTAGCTAAAGCACAAATTCCAGTTCCAATTGTTACTCACATTCATGGTGGAGAAAATAGCTCGATTTTTGATGGTCATCCGGATGCTTGGTTTACTTCAGGAGAGAATAAAGTTGGAAGTGAGTTTATAACGTCATTATATAGATATCCCAATAAGCAAAATTCTGCTACGTTGTGGTATCATGATCATTCCCTTGGAATAACAAGACTCAATGTTGTTATGGGACTTGCTGGGTTTTATATAATAAAAGATCCTAACAATCCGCTTGATATTCCTGGAAAAGTGCTTCCAGATAAAAAGCATGAGATACCATTAGTAATTCAAGATAGGACTTTTAATATGGACGGAAGTTTTTATTTCCCTAATGTTGGAATAAATCCAGATGAGCATCCATATTGGCAGCCAGAGTTTTTTGGAAACACAATAGTTGTAAATGGAAAAGCTTGGCCTAATCTAAATGTAGATAGGCAGGAATATCGTTTTAGAGTACTAAATGGGTCAAATGCTAGATTTTATAATTTTAAGTTTTCTAATGATATGGAGTTTTTCCAAATAGGAAGCGATGGTGGATACTTAGAAAGACCAGTAAAACTTAAGTCTATTCTTATTGCACCAGGGGAAAGAGTAGATATATTGGTCGATTTTTCAAAAATATTACCTGGAAAAAAGTTAATACTTCAAAATACAGCTAATGCTCCATTTCCAAGTGGTGAAAGTCCTGACCCTGACACTGTAGGAAGCATTATGCAATTTACTGTTACAGGTTGTATTACCCACCCAAAAGCAAAACTTCCAAAGAAACTTAACAATATTCCTAAACTTACTAGAGATGGGGCCAAGAGAACTTTAGTTTTATATGAGGTTATGGGTAAAAATGGTCCACTTGAGATTTTACTTAATGGACAAAAGTGGTCAGCACCAGTTTCTGAAGACCCAGTAGTAGGCTCTACAGAAGAATGGGAAATTGTAAATCTTACTGGGGATACTCATCCTATTCATTTACATCTAGTGCAGTTTCAAATTTTAAATAGACAGAGCTTTAAAGTAGACGATTATAGTACTAAATGGCTTGAACTTAATGGAGAACCTCCTCTAAATCATCCTACTATTGTTCTTCCAACTGAAGGATATTCTATTGGAGAGCCAATTTTACCTGAGGAAAATGAAGCGGGATGGAAGGATACCATTAGAGCTAATCCAGGGGAAATCACTAGACTTATAATTAGATTTGCACCTCAATATGCTGCTTCTGATATGGTTAAGCCTGGAGTTAATCTTTTCCCATTTAATCCTTCATCAGGGCCAGGTTATGTTTGGCACTGCCATATACTTGATCATGAGGATAATGAAATGATGAGACCACTTAAAATTGTTTCAGAGAATAACGAAATGCTTTAAAGCTAAAGTAATGGTTTGGCTATAAGAAGGTGAGGTATAAACACCTTCTTACTTTATATGTCTATATTACAAGAGTTGGCGGGGCATATACTCTTGCTTTAAGTTCATTATCTAACAAGTATAATCCTTTAGCGTCATTTCCAAATAGATCAAACCTTTTTGTTAAATCTTCCGCATTTTTTTCTTCTTCTCCCTGTTCTTTTATAAACCAATCTAAAAACTGTGTGGTTCTGAAGTCATTTACTGAAAGGGCAGAGGAATATATTGTACTAATTGCTTCAGTGATTTTTTGTTCATGCTTGTAGGTTTGCTCTAAAGGAGCTTTGAAGTTTTCAAATTTTTTATTAGCTGAACTTATTGGTTTTAATTCTATTTCTTCACCGTTGTTGTGCATATATTTTATGAACAATATCGCGTGATCTTTTTCTTCTTGAACTTGAACGAAAAACCAATTTCCAAAACCATCAAGATTTTTGCTCATAAAGTAGTTGTAAATATCGAGATAAAAGTATGCAGAATAGAATTCAAAATTAATTTGATTATTTAGTAAAAGTGATATTTTTTCATTTAACATAAGCTTTGCCTCCATAATTTTAAAGAATATATTATTTTTATGTCCTTATATACCCAAATTTAAACTAAAAACAACTATGTACTTTATGGAAACTATAAAACTATTTACAACGAACTGTCGAAGTTTTAAAATGATTTTAATATTAAAAATATAAAAGCCATAATTAAAATAAGGTCATACATATCTTATTTATGACATAATAAAGATGTATTTACTTTATTTAAGGAGAGTAACATGGTTAAAAAAATTAATAATTTAGAGATGGATAATGACATTATTAAAATGCTGGATGAATTCACAAAAATAGAAACTGTAGAGGGAATCATGCTAGCAGGTTCTAGATCAGTAAAAACCAATGATAAATTTTCAGATTACGATATATATATTTATGTAGATGAAGAAATACCAGTAACTAAGAGAAAAGGTATAATAGATAAGTATTGCAGTTATATGGAGCTAAATAATCACTTTTGGGAAATAGAAGATGATGGAATATTAAAATCTAATGATGTTCCAGTAGAAATAATATATAGAAAATTAGCTTGGATTAATGATTCATTAAGTAGGACTGTTGTAAAATGTGAAGCAGATACCGGTTATACTACATGTTTTTGGTGCAATATAATGAGTTCAATAATACTATACGATAGAGCTGGTAAGTTAAACAAACTGCAGGACAAGTATAAAGTACCTTATCCTATCAAATTAAAGGAAAATATATTAAAGAAAAATTATCCGTTACTTAAGCAGCAAATGCCTGCCTATTATTATCAAATTGAAAAGGCATTAAAAAGAAATGATTTCATTAGTGTAAATCACAGAACAGCAGCCCTATTTGCAAGTTATTTTGATATAATTTTTGCTGTAAATGAAATGCTTCATCCTGGTGAGAAGAAGCTTATTAAAATCATAAAGGATAAAGGACTTAACGTTCCACAGGATATGGAGTTAAATGTTAATAATATTCTGAGGTTCTCGGCAGAAGGTGATTCCAAAATATTAAAAGAAATAGATTTATTAATTAACAATTTAAACGTATTTCTAAAAAAAGAAGGTTTATGGAGAGAATGGATGAAATAAAGTATGAAAATAAGTAATTTAACATTTTATATTCATTACTGTAATAAAAGAGATATTACAGATAGTGATAGATTGCTAAAGACGATTTCTAGACAAATAAATCATCATGAGTTAATGCTTGTAACAGGCGGGGGTGCTCATGTTACTATTGGAAATAAAAAGTACAAAGTTAAAAAGGGAGAACTTTTATATTTACGCCCAGAGACTTTTCATTGCATTAAACCAGATTTAGAGGATCCATTGAAGTTTATATCAGTTCATTTTAGCTTTACTAATGTAGAATTTGATAATAATAAATGGAGAATAGAAGCTGAAAAAGATGATTTGCCCCTTCAAGATGTTCAAGCTCTAGATAACTACTACAGCGTTAAAAGTTTAATGAAAGGCATGTTAGAAGTTTGGTTTGAAAAATTTCCAGAGTATGAGTTTGTTTCTAAGATAATGCTTCAACAAATCTTATTTAAAATTTTTAGAAATATAGAGGCAAAGTCACCCAATTATTCAAATTCCCTGAAAGTAAAAGAGGTTATAAAGTTTATGACAGAAAATATAGAAAAAAAGATAACTTTGAGTGAATTATCACAGCTTGTAAATTTATCACCAACATATTTAGCAAAGATTTTTAAAAAAACTACAGGGTATTCGATAATTGAGTTTTTTAATAAGATGAAAATAGATAAAGCTAAAGAACTTATTATAGAAGGAGATAAGAAGGTAAAAGAAGTTGCAAAAACTCTTGGATATAAAGATGAATTTTATTTTAGCAGAATATTTAAAAAAATAGAAGGAGTAAGCCCTAAAGAATTTTATGGCAAGAATGTCCATGAAGTTTAATATATTGCATGGTATTACTTGAATTTAAGGCTTATAATTTGGATATAATCGTCATATATTTATTCTTAAACAAATGAAGGAAGGGATTATATCCATGAAGTTATGGAAAAGAAATTTGGCAATTTGTTGGGCTGGAGCTTTTATAACTGCTATTGGGCTTAGTCAAATTGCACCTATATTGCCGCTATACGTAAACCATTTAGGTGTGCATAATACTAATAGTATAGAACAGATATCTGGAATTGCTTTTGGTGTTACTTTTATAACATCAGCAATTTTTTCACCAATCTGGGGAAAGGCTGCGGATAAGCTTGGAAGAAAACCAATGTTACTTCGTGCAAGCTTTGGAATGTCCATTGTCATATGCTCTACTGGTTTTGTAACTAATGTGTACCAGCTTATAGGACTTAGGCTTTTGCAGGGAGTAATTACAGGTTACACTACGGCATGTATAACATTAATTGCTACACAAGTTGACAAGGAGCATGCGGGATGGGCACTTGGAACACTTTCAACAGCTTCAGTTTCAGGAGCACTATTAGGACCTATAATAGGTGGTTTTATAGATGAAATAATTGGACCACAAGGTGTCTTCTTTGTGACAGGTGGTCTTATGGTTATAGTTTTTATAGCTACTTTAATATTTGTAAAAGAAGATTTTAAACGCTCAGACAAAAAGGTTATGAGTACTAAAGAGGTCTGGGACATTTTACCAGACAAGGGTATATTCATAATAATGTTTATAACAGCTTTTGTGCTGCAATTAGCACTTTATTCAATAGAACCAATGATTACAGTTTATATTAAACAGCTATCTCATAATGCTTCACATGTTGCTTTGATTTCTGGCTTAGCATTTTCTGCTTCAGGGTTTGCAAGCATAATTTCTGCACCTAGGCTTGGAAAACTTTCTGATAAAATAGGTGCACGGAAAGTTATATTAGGATCACTTATTGCTGCTGGAATATTTTTTATACCACAAGCATTTGTAAAGAACCCGTGGCAGCTTATGGGATTTAGATTTTTATTAGGTCTTGCTACGGCAGGATTAATGCCATCTGTTAATACTCTTGTAAAAAGGCTATCTCCAGAAGCTGTTACAGGAAGAATATTTGGTTACAGCATGTCGGCACAATATTTAGGGACATTTGCGGGGTCAGTATTTGGAGGTCAAATATCTTCTCACTTTGGTATTAGAGATGTATTTTTTGTTACTAGTGCATTGTTGTTATTAAATGCAGTATGGGTGTATAATACAGTGTATAAAAAATTATCTGGAAAATACAACAATAAGTATTTATCAAAATGTAGTTAAAAACAAAACTTACTTATCATGAATGGTAATGTTTTATGATAAGTAAGTAGATAAATGTAATTTAGTGAAGATGGTGATTATATGGATTTTAAACAGCTAAATGCTTTTGTAACTATAAGCAAACTTCATAGCTTTACAGGAGCAGCGGATACCCTTGGTTATGCTCAATCAACTATAACTAATCAAATTAAGCTTCTTGAAGAAGAACTTGGGGTAAAGCTTTTTGAGAGAATAGGAAAAAACGTAACAATGACACATGAAGGAAAAAGGCTTTTGCCATATGCAAAGCAAATGATAAAATTATCTCACGAAATTAAAAATGCAGCATTTAGTGATGAAAAACCAACAGGGACGTTAACTATTGGCGCGGCAGAATCTTTATGTGTGATTAGGCTTCCGGAAATATTAAAGGAATACAGAAAACTTTATCCAGAGGTTGAGGTATCTTTAAAGTTTGGAAGTTGTGCAGATTTCAGACACTATTTAAAGAACAACATAATTGATGTTGCATTTTCCCTTGGTACTAAAATTGATTCGGAAGATTTTATATCAGAGGTTGAATTTGATGAAGAAATGGTCTTGCTAGCTTATCCAGGTCACCGTTTAATAGGTAAAGATAAGATATTTCCAAAAGATATTGAAAATGAACCACTTATACTCACCGAAATGGGCTGCAGCTACAGAGCGGCCTTTGAAAATATATTAAATGAATATAATATAAAACCTAATCTTGTACTCGAAACGGGTAGTGTACAGGCAATAAAGCAGTTCACCATGAGTGGGCTTGGAATAACACTGCTCCCTAAAGTTGCTGTTAAAGATGAACTTGAAAGTGGAAGAATGGTTGCACTAAATTGGGCGGGGCCAGAATTTGGAATCATATCTCAAATTTTGTATCACAAAGATAAATGGATATCTCCAGCCTTGAATGCATTTCTTAAACTTTCAAAAGAGATAATAGGAAAAAATATTCAATAAATACACACTAAATTTAAAATGAACTTGTTATAAAAAAACTTTAAGGTATAAAAAAGACAGGCAAACTCCCATCGCTGGGGCGAATGTCTGTCGCGGTACCACCCAAATTATTACTCATGATTATAACGGCATTGCCGGCACAACTTACTTTAAATAAATTTCAGTCTGCAACTCTGGAGTGATTTTCAACAACCTTAGCTTATGGGTTCACACCAAATTCCCATTCTCTGAAAGCATATTTTTGTTTACTTGTCTCCGTCATCGTTTTTTCGTTTGCAATTACTATAATATAAAAAGTTTTTTGTGTCAACATAGAAAATTAAATGATTTTAGTGTAAATGGTGGAAAAAATAAATTAATTAAAAAAAGAAATGTAATTTAATCGTTTGCAATTATTAAATTGTTAATAATATGGCGCTGAAATTTTTATATTATTAAATTTTAGCACTAGTTATAAGAACTTTTATAAGATTTTTTGAATATAATGTAGAAAAATTAAATTTAAAAAAAGTAGTAAAATAACTGTTGACATTATGGAAATATGGTATTATCATCATAACATACACTAAATTTTGATAAATCAAATTTGAACTTCTTATTGTTATAAAGAAATTGTTAAAGGTAAAATTAAGGATTGTATCTTTGGGATCTTTTATGTTATCTCAATTATCCTGTAATTTATCTTTATTTTTATGTCATAAAATATAAAACTGCCTACTATTATTGCTTTAAGTAAAAAATTTGGGTGGTACCGCGCGGTCAAGATTCTCGCCCCAAGGAGAGAATCTTGACCGTTTTTTATACAATTTTAAGAAGACTATTATAAGAATAATCACAACATTCTTCATAATAATTGATTTAATAAAAGGGAGGCTAAATATAATGAGAAGTGATTCTGTTAAAAAGGGAGTTAAAGCAGCTCCAGCAAGAGCATTAATGTATGGAATGGGGTATACCAAAGAGGAAATTGATAAGCCGCTTATAGGAATTGTAAATTCTCAAAATGAAGTTGTTGCAGGTCACATGCACTTGGATGAAATTGCTAAGGCAGCAAAACTTGGAGTAGCTATGGCAGGTGGAACACCTATGGAATTTCCATCTATTGCAGTTTGTGATGGAATAGCAATGGGGCATATAGGAATGAAATATTCACTTGCAAGTAGGGAGCTTATAGCTGATTCTATAGAAGCTATGGCTATGGCACATGGTTTTGATGGATTGGTTTTAATTCCTAACTGCGATAAGATTGTTCCAGGAATGCTTATGGCAGCAGCAAGACTTAATATTCCAGCAGTAGTAGTAAGTGGTGGACCTATGAGGGCTGGAAAGTTAAAAAACAAAACTTTAGACTTTAGTACATGTATAGAGATGGTTGGAACTTGCAGTGATGGAAAGGCAACAGAGGAAGAACTTGAAGAGGAAACTAAAAGATCATGCCCAGGATGTGGCTCATGTTCAGGTCTTTTTACAGCAAACAGCATGAATTGTCTTACAGAAGTTCTTGGGATGGGATTACCTTTAAATGGTTCAGCTTTAGCACAAACAGGAGAGAGAAATCAACTTGCAAAATATGCGGGTATGTATGTAATGGACTGTGTGAAGAATAATAGACGACCAAGAGATATAATGACATTAAAGGCTTTTGAAAATGCCATAACAGTTGATATGGCTATGGCAGGCTCTACTAATACAGTACTCCACCTTCCAGCTATAGCTCATGAAGCAGGAGTTGAACTTAATTTAGACTTATTTGATGAAATAAGCAGAAGAACACCATGCTTAACAAAATTAAGTCCAAGCGGAAAGCATCATATGGAAGATTTGCATATGGCAGGTGGAATACCATCTCTTATGAATGAACTTTGTAAAAAGGATTTAATTAATAAGGACTGTATGACAATTACAGGAAAAACTATTGGACAAACTATAAAAGATTGTAAGGTGGAAGACCATGAAGTTATAAGAAGTGTTGATAATCCTTATAGCAACAAAGGAGGAATTGCAATATTGAGAGGGAATATTGCAGTGGATGGCTGTGTTGTTAAGGAATCTGCTGTGGCAAAGGAAATGCTAGTACATGAAGGTCCTGCAAGAGTATTTAATTCAGAAGAAGAAGCTGTTGATGCAATATTTGGAGACAAAATAAATAAAGGTGATGTTGTGGTAATAAGATATGAAGGACCAAAGGGAGGTCCAGGCATGAGAGAAATGCTTTCACCTACATCTGCTATAGCAGGAATGGGACTTGATAAAGATGTAGCACTTATTACAGACGGTAGATTTTCTGGTGCTACAAGGGGAGCGGCTATTGGACATGTATCACCAGAAGCTATGGAAGGTGGACTAATAGGTCTTGTAGAAGAAGGAGATACACTTTTTATAGATATACCAAATAAAAAACTTGAATTAAAAGTAAGTCAAGACGAATTGGAAAAAAGAAGGCAAAAGTATGTAACTCCAGAGCCTAAAATTAAGACTGGATATTTATCTAGATATGCAAAGCTCGTTACATCGGCAAATACAGGGGCAGTATTAAAATAGTAAAATAGAAAGAGGGCTAATTAAATTGATAGAAAAAATAAGTAAATTTTGTAATAAGTATTTTGCACTTTTAGTAATTTTGGTTGCAGCAATAGGGCTATTTAAGCCTGGTACATTTTTGTGGGTTGTCCCAAAGGTATCTCTGTTGCTTGGAATTATAATGTTTGGCATGGGTATGACGCTTAAAAAGGAAGATTTTAAAGAAGTTTTTACAAGACCAAAAGATGTGCTCATTGGGGTAGTAGCACATTATATCATAATGCCATGTGTAGCATATCTATTATGCTTAGCTTTGAGACTTCCAAAGGAGATAGCTGTTGGAGTAATACTTGTTGGATGCTGTCCAAGCGGTACTGCTTCAAATGTGATGTGTTTTATAGCAGGGGGAGATTTAGCACTTTCAGTATGTATAAGTTCGGTTTCAACACTTTTAGCACCAATATTTACACCACTTCTAATACTTCTTTTGGCAGGAAAGTGGGTATCAATACCAGTAACGGGCTTATTTATTGATATTGCTAAAATAGTTATATTGCCGATTGTTCTTGGGGTAATAGTAAATAAAGTTGCAGGAAGTGCTTCTAAAGAAATAGTTAAGTTTCTTCCTATGGTGTCAGTAATTGCTATAGTCTTAATAGTTGGAGGAGTTGTTGGGGCAAACTCTAAAAAACTAATAACAACAGCATTAGTTTCAATAGGAGCGGTGGTACTTCATAATTTGTTTGGATTCTTATTTGGATATTTAGCAGCTAAGGTAATGAAGATGGATGAAGCTAAAAGAAGAGCAGTTGCTTTTGAAGTTGGAATGCAGAATTCAGCACTAGGAGTATCATTAGCCATGAGTTTCTTTTCACCATTATCAGCTATTCCAGCAGCAATATTTAGTGTTTGGCATAACATCTCAGGGCCAACTTTAGCTAGTTTTTGGGCAAATAAGAAAGTTTTAAGTAATGCTGAAAATGCAAACGAAAAATTAGCACAATAAAAATAATGCGAAGTAACAATGCTTCGTCACGTTAAAAAAATCCTATAAATCTAAGGCTCAAAAATCATAAAATGCTAAGATATTTCAATAACTCGCTATCGCTCAAACCTGCTAAGTAAAGTCAAGTGTTTTTCTTAAAAAATTTCAGAGAAATTTTTTAAGAAAATAGGGTAACTT
>NZ_JBJIAA010000027.1:0-41678 GCF_045310695.1 Clostridium neuense | reverse complement strand
CTTCCTTCTTTTGCAATTAATGATGGGTTGGTTGTAACACCACAAATTACGCCCATATCATTAGCTTCTTTGATTTCGTTTACATTGGCTGTATCTAGAAAAAACTTCATAATTAACTCCTCCTCATATACATGTAGTTTCAATAAATTATAGAAATAAATTTTATATAATTTATAAATTTAATAACAATTTTATTTTAACACATAAAATGACTAATTAAAAGAACTTTATAAACTTTATTTAAAAAGATGGAATATATTTTTGTTTACTAAAGTTTGCCTTATTGATAAAATTAGATAAAAGGCTATGTTTTAAAAGAATCTTAATCAGAATTACGGAAATTGTAAAGAAACAATAATAGTATAAAAACTCAGTATGGCTGAGTTTTTTATTTTCAAAGAATGTTACATTTTTATTACAATTTAAATAAATATTAGATACATTCATATATTTACATATTAATTTATTTACTTTAAAATTAAATCATGATAACTATTTAAAGGAGATAAAAAATGAGTGAAAGAAATAAAATAATATTTATAAAAATTGCAATTCCGATAGTAATTTTAGCAGGTGCTGCCTTAATAAATAGAATTATGAGCATCAGCATAGATAACTTAGTGATATCTCCTGCAAAATGCAGCACTTTTGACAGAACTTTAAATGTTTTTTGGAATTTTACTACCGTCCAACTTTCCATCCATCCCAAGATAATAATGTGTAATTGGTTTTAAATTAGTATCAAGTTCATATACAAGTGGAATTCCAGTTGGTATATTAAGATTTGCTATTCCATCTCCTGGTATATTGTCTAAATACCTTACTAGTGCTCTTAAAGTGTTTCCATGAGCTGATATTATAATTTTTTTATTACATTTTATTTGAGGTACAATATACTCATCCCAATAATTAAGAACCCTTTTTTGTGTGTCATCTAAATTTTCTGTAAGTGGAAGTTCTTCTTTTTTTAGATCACGATATTTGTATTCGTTACCTGGGTACCTTTTATCATTTATATCTAGTGCAGGTGGTCTAACATCCACAAATCTTCTCCATTTATAAACTTGATCTTCTCCATACTTTTGTCTGGTTTCATCTTTGTTTAGTCCTTGAAGAGCACCATAGTGTCTTTCATTTAACTTCCATGACTTGTAAACGGGGATCCATAGAAGATCCATTTCATAGAGTATAATTTGCAGTGTTCTTATAGCTCTCTTTAATACAGAAGTATAAGCAACATCAAAAGTGAAGTTATTGCTTTTTAATATTTTGCCGGCTTGATATGCTTCTGTGGCTCCATCTACAGATAAATCTACGTCTGTCCATCCTGTGAATTTGTTTTCTTTATTCCATTCGCTTTGACCATGTCGAACCAACACAATTTTTGTCATTTATATCACTTATCCTTCCATTGAACTTATTATATTATAATAATATTATTAGAATGGCAAAGATAATTATTCATAAAATAAAATTTTAATGACTTATGTCATATATAATATATTACTAAATTCACTTAAAAGAATCCTTTTCCAATTGTATAATAAGGTCATGAAATATGTTGAGGAGTGATTTTTATGAAAATAAAATTAACTTTAGGAATTATGTTTATAGTACTTGGTATTGCAATGTTTTGTACGGAATTTGGAATCATGAAGACAAGTGATTTAAGTTCAATTATTTGGCCATTAGTGTTAATATGTACAGGAGCACAACGTTTATATAAAAAGAATAACTTTAATATTGGGGCGGCAATAATGATTTTATTTGGAATCTTATTTGAAGTAGAAGCATTTCACATTTTATCAAATAATATTTATGAGTTTATTGCACCTGGTATGCTTATAATTATTGGTGCTTCTAGATTGTCTAGAATGAAGAAAACAATAAATGATTGAAAAAAGGACTTCCCTAAAATAAAATTTTAAATTTTGTTTTAGGGAAGTCCTTTTTTATTTATTATTTTTTAACCATTCTATTGCCATGTTTGCATAAGCTGCGGCACCTATATATAATGGACTTTCATCAAATTTTGTTTTTGGATGATGATGAGGATAAACATATCCATCCGCTGTTGAACCAGTAGTTAAGCCTATCATTATGCTTGGAACAAGCTCTGTTACATAGCCAAAATCTTCAGAACCTGTCATGGTAGCATATGCTCCATTTTGAGCTTTGTCTGCATCCACTACCTTATCATCTCCAACAAGAGAAGAAGTATAAGACTTAAAATCCTTAACAAGCTCTGCATCATTTATGAGAGAAGGACAACTGCACGAATATTCAATTACAGCCTCTGCTCTGAAAGTTTTAGCTACAGAAAGGGAGATTTCTTCAAGACGTTTTTTTATAAATAATCTTGTTTCATTGTTGAAAGTTCTTATAGTTCCACTTAAGAATGCAGTGTCAGGAATAACATTAGAAGTATTTCCACCATGCATTTGTCCAACTGTTATTGCAGCATTATCTGCGGGTGCAAGTTCCCTAGCATTTATGCTTTCGAGTGCTATAAATATATGAGAAATGACGTTTAAAGGGTCAATGGTTAGATTAGGGGAGGAACTATGACCGCCTTTTCCCTTTACTTTTATTGTAAACCAGTCTGAAGCAGATGATATAATGCCAGGATGACGTACCACTAAAAGACCTGAAGGAAATTGAGTTCCTGTAGCGACATGAATCATCATAGCAGCATCTACTTTTGGATTTTCAAGAACACCAGCTTTAAGCATTGCTTGGGCACCTTTTATAGGCTCCTCTGCTGGTTGAAACATTAATTTTACTGTACCTTCAATTTCATCTTCGTGTTCTTTTAATATCTTTGCTGCTCCTAAAAGCATTGCAGTATGTAAATCATGACCACATGCATGCATATAATTTGTTTTTGATTTAAATGGTTCGTCTGTTTCCTCTATAATTGGAAGGGCATCCATATCCGCTCTTAATAAAAATGTTTTTCCTGGATTTTTGCCACCAGCAATAGCTACTACTCCTGATTTACATATTTCCTTTGGCTCGTATGACATTTCAACTAGCTTATCCATTACATACTTTGTGGTGCAAGGGAGTTCCATTTCAATTTCTGCATTTTCGTGTATATACCTTCTATGTTTAATTAACGTATTTTGAAGTGCTTTAGCTTCTTCTAATAATTTATTCATTAGTAAAATCCTCCTTGGTTAACAAATTGATAAAATTATATCATATTTTTTAGAAATATGATAGTGAGAAATTGAAATTCTTCAAAATACATTTCATTGTACTACCGCGGGAGTGAAGTAACAATGATAAAGGAAGGATTTAAAAAGAATCCAATAAATCTCGATAGAAAAATCGCAAAATACTTAGATGTTTTAATCTGTCTAAGCGTATGCGAGTAAACATACACAGGGCTTGAGCTTACGCTCAAACCCTGTGTATGTTTATGTGACGAAGCATTGTTACTTCGTAATTTTTTCTAGAGAAATTTGCTCTATCTGTTCTAAGAAGTTAGTTATGTCTGAATAAAGAACTGATTTATTAGATGCTTGTGCGTTTAATTTAGTAATTTGGGTATCAACACTAGTAGCTGAATTTACAATTTCATTAATTTCATTAGACATATTTTTTAGTTCCTTTTTGGAACTGCTTACGGAATCATTCATTTCATTGGTTAGACTTTTAACTCCTTTAGATTTTGATAATAAATTGTCAAAAGCTGACTGAGTTTCTTTGGCAAAGGTTAAACCTTCACTTAAAAGATTTGTTGAAGCTTCTATAGAAGAATTTAAACTATCTACACTTGCATGCATTGTGTTCATTTTTTTATTAATACCATCAACAAGCTGTTTTGTGGATTCAGAAAGTTTTTTTACTTCATCAGCAACGACTGCAAAACCTTTACCGTGTTCACCAGCCCTTGCAGCTTCAATAGCAGCATTCAATGATAACAAATTTGTTTCATTAGCTACATCTGCAATGTTTTCTGATAAGGTATTAATATCGTTGAAGGAGCCTTTTAATTTTGCAAAAACTTTAGTAAAATCACCAATACTTGTTTGTATATCTGAAATTTTAGTTTTAAGTTTAGTAAGCATATCATTGGCATTACCGATGGAAGTTATAGATTCATCTATATTTGAATTTATTTTGCTAGAATTATTTTCTACAAAATTAAAGTTATCATTAAAGTTATTTAATACATCTTTAATATTTGATATATCATTTGATACTACGTCGAAGGCAGTTGATACATCTTTAACAGAATTTGATATTTCGAGTTCGCTGTCCATTAAAGCTGAAAGTCTTTCTTGAATATAATTTGAAGAAAAGTTTATACATTTATAGCTATCATCATTATCATTTAATAATAATTCAGAATTAATTGAAGTACTTTTGGCTTCTGCTATTTTATTTTTATTTTTTTCTTTTATAAATAACTCAAACATTAATATTATCACTCCTTGGATTTTTATTCGAATACTGCTATTATCATAGTTTGATTAAAATGATAATCGTACATCTGTTCACCATGGCTTGCAAAACCTATATAATTTCCGAGTTTACCAAGTTCTTTTGCAAAGGTATCTGCAAAATTTTCAGATTCAAACAGCATCGTTCTTGCAACACAATTTATTACCAGTGAAAATGATATGTGATTAAAATCACTGAGTATTTTTGCAATGGTTGTTTTTAATACTTGTCTATAATCATCTGGTTCAAGAAGTGTTATTTGCGAATTTTTATATATTCTACTGTAGCAAGAAATAGCTTTATTATCTATTAAATTTTTATTGGCAGATATAAATATATCGTTACCAACAACTCGTCCAAGGGGATGAGCGCCAAATAAATCTGGAAGGTTATTTAAAGGGACATTTAAGTTATTTGCCATTACTTCAGCACAAGGTTTTCCATCAAGTTCGTATACTATACGCTGTCTTAAATTAACTTTTGTAGCTATAAAATTATTTTTTGTAGGCTTAAATATATTTTCTTTATAAAGTTTAATTTTTCCATTTAAATTTTTAATAAGTACAAATACACAGTGATTTGTGTAAACCTTACCATTAAGTCCTACATAGGTTGTTTTAAATTCTCCATCATCCGCAGATGTGCCACCAAATAATGGTATTCCATATACGTTTAATAAAGAATTAATTGTAGATAGTACTTTTTCTTCACTATTTGTAGTTCCAACGCAAAACTCAAGGCACATTGCATTATCTGGATCGCTTAATGAAGCTATACTATCCTGTATATTTTGTATGTATTTTACAGGATATTTATCAATATCTCCAATTACACCAGCTGAACACTCAATACCATCTTCAAAACCTGCAACAAGCAGTGCTCCGTTAGTAAGCCCGTCTTTGCAAATTTCCTTGTAGGCAGAGCAGCCTATTATAATACTCTTTGAAAACCTTTTCATTAAAAGCCTCGAAAAAGTTTCAAAATTACTCTTGGAGGTGTAATAAATTATTAATTTAGGATTAATAAATTCCTTTGTTGCTTCATTTAATGCAGTTTCAAAATCTTTGGAAATTCCTCTTCCTATCTTAGGTTTTAACATTGACCATTCCTCCCTTATGTTTAAGTAAGTTTATATGATAATTTTACTGCTTTTTGTAAACAATGTAAAGTAAATAGGAAGTATTTTGCATATTAATGTAGAAATAGAAGGTAAATTCATGGATAAGCATTTTCAATTATTAAAATTCATTTGCACTAAAATGCTAAAAGGACGGCATTTTAGTGCAAATAAATTTCAAGTTTCAGAGTGGTTTATGTTCATTAATCTTTACTTAAATCGTCCTGCAGTTTTTTATAAATTATCTATTGAAAAGCTCAAGCAGTTCCTCTTTTGAGAGTTTGCTTAGTGCATTACTGTCCTTTAAGTTTCCACTTATAACATTATTTATTAATTCTTTTTTGTTTTCTTGAAGCAAGACAATTTTTTCTTCTATAGTTTCTCTTGCTACTAATTTAATTACATGAACTACATTTTTTTGACCGATTCTATGTGCCCTATCAGTTGCTTGATTTTCTACAGCTGGGTTCCACCAGGGGTCAAAGTGAATAACTGAACTTGCAGCAGTTAAATTTAGACCTGTGCCGCCAGCTTTTAATGATATTAGAAAAACAATTGGTTTACTCAAAGTATTGAATTTTTGTGTTAAGTTAATTCTTTCTTTTGAGGGAACAGAACCATCTAAATAAAGATATTCAATGCCTTTTTCCTTAAATAATTCACTTATTTTTTTTAACACGGAGGTAAACTGGGAAAATAATAGTACCTTATTATTAGAAGCTATTTGTTCTTCTAATAGTTCAATTACTATTTTAAATTTACCACTACCACCTGTGTACTCTGTAAGTACGAGTGATGGATCTAAGCATATTTGCCTAAGCTTTGTTAAGTAGGAGAAAATTTCTGTATTTTTATTAGCACTATTTTTTAATTTATCTCTAACAGTTTTAATATAAGAATTATATATTAATTTTTGCATTGGTGTCATTTCTACAAGAATTTTTTCTTCTATTTTATCAGGCAGCTCCTTTATAACTTCTTTTTTAGTCCTTCTTAAAATAAAAGGTTTAATTAGAAGCTTTAAACTTTCAAAGTTTCTTTCAAAATCAGAACCTAACTTTTTGTCAAAAGTATCTTTAGAATATAAATAGCCAGGCATTATAAAATCAAATATGGACCAAAGCTCGGATAAATTATTTTCAATAGGTGTTCCTGTAAGTGCAAATTTTATTTTTGCATTAATTCTTTTGACGGAATTTGTTATTTGAGCAGAGGGGCTTTTTATATTTTGAGCCTCATCAATAATACAATAGTCAAATTTTATATCTTTAAATTTTTCAATATTATTTCTCAGAGTACCATAAGTAGTTAAAATCACATCACATTCGTGCAATTTTTCATACTTGAAACTAGTACCATGTGCAATTCCAACTTTTAATATTGGTGCAAATTTACTTATTTCTGCTTTCCAATTATAAAGAAGAGAGGTGGGAAGAATTATCAGGAATATTTTTTCTGGCTCAGATACAATAAAGGCTATAGTTTGCACTGTTTTCCCAAGTCCCATTTCATCAGCTAGGATACCACCAAGACCAAGTTTGCTTAAATTTTTAAACCAGTTAAAGCCGCTAATTTGATAATCCCTAAGTGAAGCCTTTAAATCTTTTGGAAGGGAAATTTTATCATGATTAAAATTATTTAATTTGTTTTCTATACTTTTTAAAAGTTCTTTGCCTTTAAAATTTCGTATGTTTAGTTTTTCAAAAGCTTCCGCTGCAAACATTGTTTTATCTTTTTCTATACTTAGGTTATTATCTGTACTTAAAAAATCGATAAGCGTAATGAATTCTTTTATTTGAGGGGTTTCAAGATCAATTAATTTTTTATCTTTATTTAAATAAAATTTTTCATTAGCCTTATAAGCTTTAAGTATATTTGAAAATTCAGAGGTCTCAATATCACCAATGCCATAATCTAAATTAAATTCCCCGTTTTCTTCGTATAAATTTATACTAATATCTGCACTGCTATATATTTGTAAATTACTAAGTCCAGTACCTAGATTTATACTTCCAAGTTTGTATATGCCTTGGTCTTTCTTAGCTAAAATACTTAAAAAATCTTCATAGCTTCCATTAAAAATGAGTTCTTCTCCATGCTTTATAAAATTATAGTATTCAAGTTTCATAAGAAGTTTGGTTTCTTCATTAAAATTTCTTATGGAATTTATTTTGCTATCACTTTTATCTAATATATTTATATTGACACCATTATAATTTCCATAAACCTTGCAGTAAATATTTTCTTCAATTTTGTAGATTAAAAACTTAAAATTTAGTGTACTTGAGGCAAAACTTTTAACAGCTTCGGTAATAGTAATGTTGTTTGATATTTTGTTTAGTAAAAATATTAAAGCGTTGTAATTTTTTAATGTTTTGTTGTACACAATTTTTCCTTTTGATTTAAATTTGTCATATAAGGGATTGTATTTTAAAAGTTGCTCCTTTGAAGGCAAGTATAGTTTGTTATTAAAAAAATACACTGATTTATCTTCAGTTAGTGGAATAGGCAATTTTTTATGTGTAGTTAATACTAAAAAATCATTTTCGGTTTTTAAGGTAAAGGTAACAGGCAAATTTTCTCTAACTACGGTAACTTTGTACTCTAGACCATTATATTTGAATTGTATTTTTTTATTTTCAGCACATTTCAAAAATTCTCTTAGCTTTTCAGCTTTAATTGTAAGCGACCTTCCTGAATCTGCTGTATTTTCGTGAACATGTTCTTTTATGAAATCCAGTACTTTTATATCACTAGGTGCAATATCAAATTTTAAAGGATTGTATATAAATTGATTACTTACTGAAAATGGCTTTTCTAATTTGAAATTTAAAATAAAATCTTTTAAGTTTGTAATCAAATATTTATGCTTTTCTTCTAATTTAAATTCAGCTTTAAAATTAAGAATATCTTTATTTAAAATAGAAATTATTTTTATATCAATGTTTAAGTGAGTTTTTTTGTTTTTAGTGACTGAAACTTTTTTCATATTGCTTTTTTTATATATTGAATCTAAAAATTTGTATGTTGTTGCACTTAAATGAGGACACATAAAATTATAGCCGTGTATAGAATTTTCAGCAAAGTCATCACAGCTGCAATTTGTGCCTATTAGTTTTTGATTTGATAAATCTATTTTTATGTGAGTTTTATAATGTGTAAAATTGGTGCTGTTTATTACATCACCATATATGTGATATATATTATCTATTTTTCTACCCTTAATATTTGAAACTGCTCCATTAAGGAAAAGTTCCTTGCCATATTTTCTAATGACGATTGAAGAAGAGCAGAAAATTATCTTCTCTAATTCTTCTAAATTCACTTTTTCACCACTTTCTAAAGAAAAATATCTTTATATTATAGCTTAACTTTAATGCCATTTAAACTTATTTTATATGATATTATAAAAATAATGAACTTTTTTTTGATTTAATTGTCCTACATAGTGAAGTAATTACTTTGGCATAGGGGGGATGTTTTTGGAAGAAAAAGAATTTGTACGGATGGCTCAAAATGGAAGTAAAAATGCGCTAAATATATTATTCCAACAAAATTATAAAACCCTCTATGGATTTTTAATTAAGCTAACTGGTGATGCAAATTTTTCTGAAGATTTGGTTCAGGAAACTTTAATGAAGGCTATGATACACATAAAAAGCTTTAAAGGTGAGAGCAAGTTTTCAAGTTGGATTATTCAAATAGCACTTAATTTATATAGAAATGAACTTAAGAGAAATAAAAAATTTGAAGTGATTAACATTGATGAAAATTTCAATTTAAAAAGTAAAGACGATATTGAAAATACTCTGCAAGTTAAACTTCAAGTTGAAAGGGCACTTTTAGAGCTTCAAAATATGAGCTATGAAAAAAGAGTTACCTTTATTTTAAAGCATTATTATGGGTATAGCTTGGAAGAAATAAGTTCAATAATGAAGTGTTCAGATGGAACTGTAAAGTCAAGACTTCATAATACAGTAAAAAGGTTAAAGAATATTTTAAAAGCTTAGAAGAGGTGAAAAGTATGAAAAAGGAAGAAAGGCTTTGCGATGATAACCTTGAAAAAATAGGGCTGATTAAGGAAATAGATACTTTATCTTTGATAGAAAAGGTTGAAAAAAGTAATAGAAAAAGAGAACTAAAGATTCAGAATTTTATTTATGCTTTTGCAGTAGTAATTGTAGTTATGTTTCAAGCAATTATTGCAAAAAAATTTGGAATAGGTATATGTATACTTTTTAATTTCTTTTTAGTTTTGCCAGCACCAATTTTAATTTTAGTTAAATCAACAAAAATGTATAGAAAGGGTGAGGATGTAAAATGAAATTGGACTTTTTTTCAATATTAGGTGTGATAATTGTGTTTATAGTCTTAGTTTTTTGGTTGGGGCAGTCACTTTGGATATATCTTGATGCTAGAAATAAAAACAATCGTTTTGCAATCTTATGGGGTATACTTGGATTGTTCAATTGTCCTATTCCTCTTATTGTTTATTTAATTGTAACAAGAGGAAATGAAAAAAAATGTCCAAATTGCAAAAAGGCTGTAGAAAGAAATATGGTGATATGCCCTCATTGTGGATATAGCTTAGGCAAAGCATGTAAAAGTTGTGGAGCTTTTATGGAAGAGGATTGGGAATATTGTCCTCATTGTTCTACAAAATATGAAAAGGGAGATAATTAAGGATGGATATATTTAGAAGGTATAAAATCGTATGGATGATATTTATTGGAGTTGTGCTTTTTGTAGCAATTATTATTGGTATTGTGCTAAGTGTGATTTCAAAAAATGGATTTATGATGGATAGCTGCGTTACAAATATGTCTATTGAAAATTCAACCTTTAATAGTTGGAATATTAAATATGGATACTTAAATGGTACACAGCATAGAACTATAAAACTTAATTCTGGTGATGAACTTACAGTAAATTATTCGTCAGTGGTAAAAAAAGGTTCTCTTCAAATTTTATTTTTAGATACTGAAAAGCATAAAATAAAAAATCTTCTTGAGGATAATAGTGGAAAATTTAAATACACTGCAGATAAATCAGGGAAATATTATTTGAAAATAGTAGGAGATAAGACAGAAGGTCAATTTAATTTAGATTGGAAAGCGAAGTAACAATGCTTCGTCGCATTAAAAAAATTCTATAAATCTAAGGTAAAAAAATCACAAAATTCTAAGATATTTCAATAACTCGCTGAGAAATTGCTCAAACAATTGAAATATCTAAGTATTTTGTGATTTTTTTACCAAGATTTATTAGAATTTTTTTAAATTGCTCCTTCAGCATTGTTACTTCGCTCCTACGGTAGTTCAAGGAAAAAATTCCTCCGTACTCTACGGAATTTTAGGTATAAACTTATACAATCCATTATATATAAATCCTTATAACAAAATACCTATTAAATAAACTGTTATCTATGATATAATTAGAAAATTAATAATGTATAATTTACGAATGAGAGATGAAGTAATATGAATAGCCATGATTTAAAACCAGCTTGTGAAAAATGTTTTGGACTTTGCTGCGTTGCGTTGTATTTTTCACATGCTGAAGGATTTCCCCAAGATAAAGTAGCAGGAAAGCCTTGTATCAATCTAAAAGAAGATTTTAGGTGTAAGGTGCATGAAAGTTTAAATAAAAAGGGACTTAAAGGCTGCACTTCCTATGAATGTCTTGGAGCAGGTCAGAAGGTTTCTATGGGTACTTATGGTGGACATAGTTGGAGAGAAGAACCAGAAACTGCGAATGAAATGTTTGAGGTATTTATAATTATGAGACAGCTTCATGAAATGCTTTGGTATTTGACAGAGGCATTTTCATTGAAATCTGATAATGATATAAAAGAAAAAATAGATGAAATAGAAAAGTTAACTCATTTAAGTGGAGAAGCAATTGTAAAACTAGATTTGGTAACAATACGAGTAGGGGTTAATGCACTACTTTTTAAGACAAGCGAGTTTATTCGAAAAAAGGCTGGGGATAATGAGAAAAGCTCTTTAAAAGGTAAAAAAACTATTGGTGGAGGACTTAATCTTATGGGAGCAGACCTTAGAAGGAAAAATCTTAGGGGTGTGAATTTAAGCGGTGCTTATCTCATTGCAGCTAATTTAAGGGGAGTAGATTTAAGCTTTGCAGATCTTATTGGTGCAGATATGAGGGATGCTGATATAAGTGGAGCAAATCTTTCTAAAAGTATTTATCTAACTCAAGCGCAGATTAATGCAGCTAAGGGTGATAGTGGCACAAGGTTACCAAGATTACTTGTTAAACCGACTTATTGGTTAAAATAAATATATTTTTAAAATTTGTAACATAGGTTACCGATTAAAAATCTATATAAACATATAATTTAAACATAGCAAATAAAAAATTAGTTTATATGGAGGTTACAAATATGAGTATGTTTTGTTATCAATGTCAGGAAGCAGCTGGCTGCAAAGGATGTACAGTTAGAGGAGTCTGTGGAAAGACAGAAGATTTAGCTAAATCACAGGATTTATTAATATATATTTTAAAGGGAATTTCAATATACAGCACTAAGGCAAGAGAAATTAACATTGTAAATAAAGATGTTGATAAGTTTATAATGGAAAGTTTATTTTCTACTATAACTAATGCTAATTTTGATAGAAATATTTTTATAGATAAAATTAAAACAGGTCTTTTATTGAGAGAAGAAATTAAAAATCAGTATGTGAATGCAGGTGGAAAATTACCTCAGAATTCTACATGGGTAGAAAAAATGCTTAGCATAGTAGGACTAAAAAAAGGAGAAGAAGCAAAGCTTCCGGATGCAGCTGTTTGGCTTGCCAATAATGTAGAAGAATTTGATAAGAAGGCAGAAACAGTGGGAGTTCTTGCAACTGAAAATGAAGATATAAGATCCCTAAGAGAACTTTTAACATATGGAATTAAGGGTATGGCTGCATACATGAAGCATGCAATTAACCTAAATTATAATGATGAGAACATACATGGCTTTATGCAAAAAGCACTAGCAGCAACTTTAGATGATACATTAGGAGCAGAGGAATTAGTATCATTAGCTTTAGAGTGTGGTAAATACGGCGTTGATGCAATGGCACTTTTAGATAAAGCTAATACTTCTACTTACGGAAATCCAGAAATAACAAAGGTTAATATAGGAACTAGAAATAACCCAGGAATTTTAATAAGTGGACATGATTTGAAGGATATAGAAGAATTATTAAAGCAGACAGAAGGAACTGGAGTAGATGTTTATACTCATAGTGAAATGCTTCCTGCAAACTATTATCCTGCATTTAAGAAATACAGTCATTTTGTTGGAAACTACGGAAACGCATGGTGGAAGCAAAATGAAGAATTTGAAAGCTTCAATGGACCAATACTTATGACTACAAACTGCATAGTTCCTCCAAAAGCATCTTATATAGATAGAATGTATACAACAGGGGTAACAGGATATCCAGGAGTAAAGCACATTGAAGATGGTGAGCCAAAGGATTTCTCTGTAATAATTGAGCATGCAAAAAAATGTGCACCACCAACTGAAATAGAAAAGGGAGAAATAATCGGAGGATTTGCACATAATCAGGTTATCGCTTTAGCTGATAAAGTTGTTGAAGCTGTTAAATCTGGAGCAATAAAGAGATTCTACGTAATGGCAGGCTGCGATGGAAGAGCAAAGAGTAGAAATTACTACACAGAATTTGCAGAAAAGCTTCCAAAGGATGCAGTTATACTTACAGCAGGTTGCGCTAAGTATAAATACAATAAGTTAAATCTTGGAGATATAGGTGGAATTCCAAGAGTACTAGATGCAGGACAATGTAATGATTCATATTCATTGGTTGTTATAGCACTTAAGCTCAAAGAGGTATTTGGACTTTCAGATATAAATGAACTCCCTATATCCTACAACATAGCATGGTATGAACAAAAAGCTGTAATAGTATTACTTGCATTATTACACCTTGGTGTTAAAAACATTCACCTTGGACCAACACTTCCAGCATTCTTATCTCCAAATGTTGCTAAGGTTCTTGTAGACAACTTTGGAATCGGTGGAATTACTAATGTAGATGATGATATAAAGATGTTCGAAAGCCTATAAGATATTTCTTAGTTTTGAATTAAGCGAAGTAACAGCATTAATGTTACTTCGCTTTAGTTTTTATAGAAAGTGCAAAATTTATCACTACAAACTGGAAGTTAGCGAGGTTTCACCATAAAAATAATGATAAATCGTTTAAACAATGAATTATAAGAATTTACACCAAAATTCCGTAGGTACGGAGGATTTTTTTAACGCGACGAAGCATTGTTACTTCACAACTGCCTTATTTTTGCCGCATTCTCGTAATAGTATTTTAATATTTATGTTTTATTATAATTATATAACATATAAAGTATATTTATTGCTAGAAGGAGGTAATTATTATGAAAGTTAAAAAGGCTGTTATACCAGCAGCAGGACTTGGAACTAGATTTTTACCAGCAACAAAAGCTCAACCTAAGGAGATGCTTCCGATAGTTGATAAACCAACTATACAATATATTGTAGAAGAAGCAGTGGCTTCTGGAATAGAAGAAATACTTATAATTACTGGAAAGAATAAAAGAGCTATAGAGGATCATTTTGATAAATCTGTAGAGCTTGAAAATGAACTTGAAAGCAAGGGCAAGAAAGATCTACTTAAAATAGCAAGGGATATATCTAATTTAGCCAATATATATTATATAAGGCAGAAGGAACCTAATGGACTTGGACATGCAATTAGTTGTGCTAGAACTTTTGTTGGAAATGAGCCATTTGCTGTTATGCTCGGAGATGATGTGGTAGATTCAAAAAAACCATGCTTAAAGCAGCTCATGGATTGTTATAATCAGTATAAGACAACTATTGTCGGCGTCCAAAAGGTAAATCACAGTGATGTTTATAAATATGGAATTATAGATGGAATGCATATAGAAGACAATGTTTATAAGGTGAAAGATTTAGTAGAAAAACCTAAGGTTCAAGAAGCACCCTCAGATATAGCTATACTTGGAAGATATATAATAACACCAGAAATATTTGAGATATTAGCTAGTACAAGGCCGGGAAAGGGAGGAGAAATTCAGCTAACAGATGCACTTAGAAGTTTAATGCAGTCAGAAGCTATGTATGCATGTGCATTTGAAGGTAGAAGATATGATGTTGGAGATAAGCTTGGATTTTTAGAAGCTACTGTTGAATATGCTTTAAAAAGAAAAGAGATAAATAGTCAATTTGCAGCTTATCTTAAGAGTTTACGGAAAAGTGATGAATTTAAAGATTTATTTTTTAACAATGAAAGGGATACAATGGAAAGTTTGATAAAAGTCAAGTGACAACTTTTAATGTAGGATTATTGTAATAAAATTTATGCATAATATATAGATTTTATTACAGTAATCTTTAATGGGGAAAAAAGTATGATTTTAAATTTGTTTAAAATCATACTTTTTGTCCAGTTTATTAATTGACATAATATATTAGTAAATTCAATATATCTATATGTTTAGATTTCTAAATATCTTATATTAGAATTTTTCTCCATTAGCGATAACAATTTTGGTGCATCATAAGTTTGAGGAACTTTTAATGTTAGTTCAAGTTCTATTGACTTAGAATTATTAGTAGCATTATCAGGTTTTCCTCTTTTTGCTTTGAAATTCATTATTTTAATGCTTTCCTTTTTTAGCATTTCTTCAATGTATTCTAAAACTTCGGGTTCATTTGAGATTTTCAAAGTTATTCCCTCGATACGAGGTATAGAGAGCCATGAAAAATTTCTATGCAAAATAGTTTGCGCGATTACAATTATAGCTGATGATATTAATCCAATAATATAAAGCCCAGCTCCAAAAGCAAGCCCTATGCCAGCAGTTGCCCAAATTCCAGCAGCAGTTGTAAGGCCTTTTATAGATTGTCTTTTCATAAATATCATTCCAGCCCCAAGAAAGCCAACTCCACTTACTACTTGAGCAGCAATACGTGAAGGATCTAGAGATATATCATTTGTACCTATTTGATCTTGAAAACCATATTTAGATACAATCATCATAAGTGCAGCACTTAAACATACTATAAAATGAGTCCTGATTCCAGCTTCTTTCATTCTATTTTCTCTTTCGTATCCTATAATTCCACCGCAAAGCCCAGCGATTAAAATTCTAATCAAATATTCAAATTGTAAGGAAGAAAAAAGCGTCATAAAAATCACCTCCATAACTAAGCAAATTAAATTTTATAAGTTTTTCCTTGTGCAACTCTTTCGAATTCACCTTCCCAGTTTCCAGTAATATTGTGGTAATAATCTTTGCTCTTACCTTCTTTGATTAATTTTTTTATTAGAAGTTCTTTTTTATTTACTTCATCATTGTGTTTTTTTATTCTTTCTTGATCTGAAGAAAGCTTATAAGCCCCCTTTTTTAGCATATCAATTAGTTCTTTTTCGCTGTTTGGTGGAACTATTAAATCATTACAATAAATTCCAACCTTGGTGTAATGATGTGCATCTGAATTAGCAATTAAATTTGTGTTTAGTTTTTGGGCTAACTGTTTGATTTTTTCCGTGTCGTCTATTCCTATGTTGGTAGAATGTATTTCTATTGCATCAGGAACAAACTTTTCTAGATTCTCTTTTATAAAACCTCTATACCTAAAAGGGTGTGCAAATGCAATATATCCATTGTTTTCTCTGACATAAGAATGTAATTCCTCATACACCCATTTTTTATCCTGAAGTATTTTATCATGTAACCCAAGAACAAGAATATGCTCGTGAGTATCTTGCATTTCAATTTCAATGCCACCGTAAATTTTAAATGGTTTGTATTTATTATTAAGTTCATTTAAACGTTCTAATGGTGTCAAGATGTTATGATCTGTAAAAATTATACTATCCAATCCAAATTTTATTGCGGCTCTAATTTGTTCATCTTCACTTGATTTACTGCAAGCTGAACGCTCTTTGTCGTGAACATGTAAATCTATTTTCATATATACACTTCCATCCTATAAAAATTATATTTAAATTAACCTTTTACACCTCCTATTGTAAGTCCTCCTACAAGATATTTTGAGAGACATACAAATAAAATTATAACTGGTACAGAAGTAATTAATGCAGCAGCCGAATATACGCCCCAATCGGTTGAAAACTGACTTTGCATATTAACAAGACCTACAGGAAGTGTTGTTTTTGTTGGATCTGTAATTATAACTCTAGCAATTACATACTCAGACCAGCTGTTCATAAATGAAAATAATGTTGTTAGGGCGATAGCAGGTTTAGCTAAAGGTAATATTATTTTGCAAAAAGCATAGGGTATACTAGATCCATCTACATAAGCACTTTCTTCAAGTGATTTAGGAATTGTATCAAAGTATCCCTTCATCATCCATATGTTAAAAGGTACTGCTGTAGAAATATATACTATAATTAGGCCTTGAAATTTGTTTGTAAGATTTATTTTGAACATAAGCATAAATAGAGGAAGTAACATCATTGTTGCAGGAAACATCTGCGTAATTAGCAGCGAAACCATTCCTGCTCTTTTTCCTCTAAATTCAAATCTGGAGAAAGCATATGCAGCAAACATTGAGATTGTTACACTGATAGCAGTTGCAGAACCTGCTATAATTAAACTATGCAGAAGCCAGTCTTGAATATGGTATTGTGTGAAAGCTAATTTGAAATTGTTAAGTGTTGAATTTTTAGTTATTATGGCGAGAGAGGTTGAATACAAGCTATTTGATGGCCTTAGAGCTACCGCTAGTACGTTTAATATAGGGTATACGGTAAGAATTGCAGCAAAGGTTAATACTATATATCTAAATATTATCATAAACTTAGTATCTCTAATGCCGAACTTTTCCTTTTTCATTATTTTTTCCTCCATATTTTAAAAATTAATCATCTAGTTTTTGAGCTTTTAAAAACAATGAACTAAAGCATAATAATATTAAGAATATTATTACTGAGAAAGCTGCTGCATGTCCATATTTATAATATTCAAATGCATCTTTGTACATTAATGTAACCAGTATTTGAGATTTCTCAGATTGGACACCACTTGTCATTATTAATATTGTATTAACTACATTAAAGGTCCAAACACAACTTAAAACTATAGAAGGTGTTAAAACAGATTTCATAAGTGGTAAGGTTATACTTTTTGTTTTTTGCCATCTAGTTGCACCGTCAACATCGGCTGCTTCATACAATTCGTTTGATATACTTTGTAAACCACCAATGGATATCATCATCATGAATGGTATTCCTACCCATACATTAATAAATATACATGCTAAAAATGTATAGCTTGGATTAGTGAGCCACGGAATAGAATGTGCCCATGGAAATATTTTTGATAGAATTATATTTACTGCTCCATACTGAGAATTAAACATACCTTTCCAAGTTAGTACTGAAATATAGCTTGGTACAGCCCATGGAAGTATTAACAGCGTTCTATAAATTTTTTTTCCTGGAAATTTAGCATTTAGTAGCATTGCTAAAAATAGACCTATGCAAACAGTAAGTCCTACATTTACGAATGTCCAAATTAATGTCCTTAATAATGTGTTATAAAATGTACTATCTTTTAAAATACTTAAATAATTATCAAATCCAATAAATGGATAAATATTAGATTTCAAATTCATAAGTGTTACGTTTCTAAAGGAAAGATTAAATTCATATAGTAATGGATATAAGATAACAGCACACATAACTAAAAATGCAGGAAGTAAAAAACAAATTGTTACTAATTTTTTTTGAGCTTTAATAGTTAAATGTTTTTTATTCTTAGAGTATTCCATTGTTTTTTCTCCTTTTTATATTTATTTTAAAGGGCTGATGTATAATAATTGAAAAATGATAATGTAAATTTTTCTTGTTGAAGGAAATTTACTGAATTTATTAATAATTATTAATATAACAGCCCTTTATTTCAAATGTATTAGTTTACTCCTAAATTTTTAATTTCTTCTTCTGCTTTTTGTTGCATTTGAGCTGGTGCCTCATTTGGAGCTACTTTTCCACTAAACATATCTTGTTGTACAGGTCTTATAGCATCCCATATTGCTCTCATTTGTGGAATAATAGGCATTGGTAAACAGTTTTTATATTGTTCAGTTTGTATTGAATACATAGGATCTGTTTTATATTTATCAGTTTTTAGTGTTTCAATATTAGTAGGCAATTTACCATGTGCATCAGATAACACTAGCTGAGAACTTTTTGATGACATAAAATCTAGGAATTTAGCAACTGCTGCTTTTTTAGTGGCATCCTTTACATTGGCAGAAACTGCAAAACCACTAATTGAAGATAAAGGTTTCATAAGCTTGCCGCTGGCTGTTGGAAGAGTTGCTATTCCAAAGTCAACACCTGCTTTTTTATAAGTGTTGAAGGACCACGGTCCACTAATTATAAAAGCTGATTTTCCTTCTTCAAATAAGTTATCTGCCATATTTGCATCTGCTTCTTTAGGAATTAAACCACTATTATGTAATTTGTTTAAATATGATGACCATTGCTTCATTGCGCTAGAGTTAAGAGTTGGTTTAGGTTTAGCTGCATTTATATTATCAAAGAAACTTGCATCAAAGCAGCTCATAAACATTGAAGAATAGTAAGGTTCTACTTCATCAAAAACTAGCCCATATTGAACTTTCTTTTCATCTTGCAATTTTTTGCCCAATGCTTGTACATCTTCAAAAGTACCAGGCGCTTTATCAACAATTTTTTTGTTGTATATTAGAAATAATCCACTACTTACTCTGTCTGGTGTTTCCCAAACCTTTCCCTTATACGTTGCGGCATTTACAGATTCTTTGGTGAACCTATTTAGAAAGTCTTTTCCAACTACATCCTCGATGGGTTGAATAAGATTACCGGTTTGAAAAACTCCAATATTATCTCCGGGACCGAGAATAATGTCTGGTCCACTGCCTGAAACAGAAGTACTTACAAAGTTTTTTCTCATATCCTCTAGGTTAAATTGTGATACTGTAACATTAACCAAAGGATACTTTTGGTGGAATTTAGCATTTAAATCATTAATTGCTTTTTGTGTAGCACTATTTTCTGCTATCCACAATTTCAAAGAAACCTTTTTATTGATGGAAGCATCTTGGTTTTTAGATGTATTAGAACTGCTGCCACAACCTACTAACACGCTTGATATCAAAGTAACTGCAGTTATACAAGTTAGAAGTTTTTTTAAATGATTATTCATGATCTCCCTAGTTTTTTAAACGTAATAATTATGAATACGTTTTCCTTTATTGACTAAATAAAGTGGTAAAATAATAATAAGTGCTTAGTTTAACATTATAATCCCCAATTATTGTTTATTATTTTACCTAAAACTTAGGTTTTTACACCTCGCTTTTATTTTTTTAGTGCAACTATAATTTAATTGAAAACCTGATAATATGAATCAATTGAATTTGTTTGTTGCTATGTGTATATTATAACTTTAATATTCCTGTATATCTCGTCAATATTATCTTATTAGTAGACAAATTTTGTCCTTTTATATATAATAAATACGTAAATATTTATTTGTATTAAATAATTTATACGCTTATTTACAAATGATGCCACCGAGGTGAAAATTATGAATCCATATCTTCAAACTAAATTGTATTCATCAGAGCTTGCTGTCAAATTATATTGTTTGGAAAATTGTAGTAATATGCCTCATTGGCACATAGATGTAGAGATTATTTTGGTGACTGAAGGAAGTATAAAAGTAGGTATAAATGACGATTCTAGAATATTAAATAAAGGTGATATGGCTATATTTGGAAGCACAGATATACATTATCTTGATAGTACCAATATGAGTTCAAAAATTAATATGATTATTTTTCGTCCTGATATTGTGAGCAATTCTTTTGGTTGGCCTGAAACCTTTAAACTCAATACTCCTTTTATAA
This sequence comes from Clostridium neuense, assembly GCF_045310695.1. Taxonomy (NCBI): domain Bacteria; kingdom Bacillati; phylum Bacillota; class Clostridia; order Eubacteriales; family Clostridiaceae; genus Clostridium; species Clostridium neuense. Next base: position 21,141 of record NZ_JBJIAA010000027.1, on the reverse strand, counting down.
ATGAGCATGTTATTAATAAGATAAAGCTAGAAAATTATAAAAAGATAGCAGACATATTCCATTCAATTGTAAATGAAATGAAGGAGAAAGAAACTGCCTATGACTTATGTATAAAAGGGAAACTAATTGAACTATGTGCTTTTGCTTTAAGATATTTGCCTATTAGTAGTATTGATAAAACTAAAAAAGGTAATAGACTTCCTGATATTAATAGAATTAAGAATGCTATGAAATTTATAGAAGATAACTATGCAAATAATATAACTTTAAATGATATTTCTCAAAGAGTACATTTTAGTGCATGCTATTTTTCTAGAATGTTTAAGAAATTTACTGGAACAAATTTTGCAACTTATCTTAGTGAAGTGAGAGTTGAAAATGCAGAGTTTTTAATTAAAACAACTTCTAAAACGATTGCAGAAATTGCTTTTGAATGTGGCTTTAATAGCGTACGTACTTTTAATCGTGTCTTCAAAAAAATAAAGGGCTATACCCCATCTAGTTTAGATTAACCCTAGAAGGGCTATAGCTCTTTATTTATATAATATATAGCTTGTGCAAAAACGGTTAGATATGTAATTCCTTAAATGTGTTCATATTTAAATCTTTTATTTTAAAAATATTATTTTCTAAAATTCCATAAGAATTAGGATTGCTTTCCTTTGGAATAGAAATAGAGCCTGGATTAATAATAAAAATACCATTTTCTTTCTTTGCAACAGGAATGTGAGTATGACCGTAAATTAGTACATCACCGTCCATAAGTTTTGGTATATTATCCTCTCCATATATATGACCATGTGTTAAAAATAACCTTTTGCCATTATAAAGTATTGAGGAATAGGTTGACATTATTGGAAAGTCCAAAACCATTTCATCAACTTCACTGTCGCAGTTTCCTCTTACTGCAATTATCTTATCACTGTATTTATTTAAAAGTTCAGTTACGCCTTTAGGATTATAGCCTTTTGGCAAATCGTTTCTTGCTCCATGGTATAGTTCATCTCCAAGAATAGCTATAAAATCAGCTGCTTCCTTTTTATAGTTTTCAATTGCTTTTTCTAAATAGTAGAGTGAACCGTGAATGTCAGATATGAAAAATATTTTCATCTATATCACCAACCTTTTTTGTTTTATTTAACAGCTATTACATCAAATACCCTTGATGAGTATTGGTTATTTTTTGAATCGTAAAAACTATAAATGCTTTTATTTATATTAGCAAATGAAAAATTATTTAGCAATGCCTTTAATTCATTTTCATCCGCATAATGATGTGGAATGTTTTCTTCACCAGTTCTTGACCCTATAAAAGTGTTTTTTTCAATTTCAGTACCAATTCCATAAGAAGTATCTAATGTGGAAAGAAAATCGAATACAAAATAGCTTTTGGGTTTTAATGTTCTGTATACTTCATTAATTCCTTGTTTAATATCACTAAGAATTGCATGATGTAAGGTTGAAGTACAAAGTACAACGTCAAAAAAATCATCATCATATGGGATAGCTGTGAAACTATGTTCCCGGATTGTTAAATTTGATAAATTAAGTTTTTTTGTATTTTTTATTATTTTGCTGCAATCAATATCTGAGGCATAAACATCAAAGCCAAGCGAATTTAGATATAAACTGTGCCTTCCGTTCCCACAGCCTAAATCGATTGCTTTTTTGCAGTTATGTTTTAGTAAAGTATCATTTGCTTTTATAACAAATGGCGAAATAGAGAGATCAATAAAACCATATTCTTTTGTTATATGGAGTTTGTAATTTTCCCATACACTGTCAATTTTAAATTTGCTATTCAAAATATAATCACTTCCAAGGCAAGTTTTTTATAAATTAATTATATATTATTTCCATGTTTTTCTTCTAGCTTAAAAATTAAAAATTTGATATAATTTCCTTAGGTGGTGATATGTATGGAGAAAGAGATACTGGAGATTTTAAAATCAATGCAGCAAGATATGAAGTCACTTAAAGAAGATGTGAATTCTGTAAAAGAAGATGTAAAATCTGTAAAGCAAGAACTTGGAACAGTTAAAGAAGATATAAAATCAATAAAAGCTGTTCAAGATGAGCACACACACCTATTAAGAGCATTGGAACATAGAACAGAGGTTATTTCAGCTGAACAGGAAAATTTAAAGCATGAATTAGCTGAAGTTAAGGGAGAAGTTAAAGGTATAAGAAAAGATTTAAGTAATGTAGAAATGATAACTGCAAGTAATTGGTCGGATATTGCAAAATTAAAGGCTGTAAAATAAATACATTCACTATTTTTATATATGAAGAATTCAAGTTAAGTGATGGTTTCATTTTTTTAGAAACTGCTGCTTAACTTTTTTATTGTAAATATTAATTTAACCTTATTCGTGGTATACTACCATGTGTAAAGATAAACCATCTTGAAACTTGAAATTTATTTGTACCAAAATGACGTCTTCTAGGCATTATGGTGCACATGAATTTCAATAGTTGAAGCGGTTTATCTATATATATAAAATCAGTAAAGTATGAGGTAAGAAAATGAGTGAATTTAAAGATTTAGGATTAAGTAAAGAAATTTTAGGAGCAATAGAAAAATTAGGGTATAAGAATCCGTCAGAGGTTCAGGAGAAAGTTATACCTTTAATTTTAAAAAATAAAGATGTTATGGCAAAATCACAAACTGGAAGTGGTAAAACCGCTGCTTTTGCAATACCTATTTCAGAAAAAATAGAACTTGAAGAAAAGAAGCCGCAGGTATTAGTTTTAGCACCAACAAGGGAACTTGCCTATCAGATAAAAGAGGACTTTACCAATATAGGAAGATTTAAAAGATTAAGATGTGCTGCAATTTTTGGGAAACAGTCAGTGAGTGTTCAACTTAATTCACTAAAACAAAGAGTGCATGTTGTGGTAGGCACACCAGGAAGAACCTTTGATCTTATAGAAAGGGGAGCCTTAGATGTTTCTAAAATAAATTATCTTGTAATAGATGAAGCTGATGAAATGCTGAATATGGGTTTTATTGATCAGGTTAAGGATATAATAAAAAAGCTTCCAAAGAAAAAACTAACACTTCTTTTTTCGGCAACTTTGCCAGAAGAAATATTGGAGCTTAGTAAAAAATATATGAAAGAACCTATTAATATAGAAATTAAAGCTAAAAGTTCTGTTACAGATAGAGTTAATCAAATTTACTATGAGGTAGAAAATGATAAGAAATTTGATTTGTTAAATAAATTAATATATGTGGAAAGACCAGAAAGTGCAATGATATTTTGCAGAACTAAGGAAAACGTAGAAAAGCTAACTTCTAGGATGAAAGCTAAAGGATATTCATGTAATGCGCTGCATGGTGGAATGCTTCAAGCTGACAGGACTAACATAATGAACAGTTTTAAAATGGGAGAATTTATTTTTCTTGTGGCTACGGATATAGCTGCCAGAGGAATTGATGTAGAAAATATTACACATGTTATAAACTATGATATACCTATGGAGAAGGAAAGCTATGTTCATAGAATGGGGAGAACTGGTCGTGCAGGAAATAGAGGAACTGCAATAACTTTTGTAACTCCAAGGGAGCATAGATTTTTACAGGAAATAGAAGAGACATTTGAATTAAGCATCATAAAAGGAGAGATCCCATCAGCAGAACAGGTTGAAGAGGGCAGAGAAATATATAATAAGACGCTTAAAAATACTGCAAAACCAAAAAAGGTGAAAAATAAAGAGATAAATAAAGAGATAACAAAGATATATATTAGTGCTGGAAGAAAGAAAAAAATAAGACCAGGAGATATAGCTGGTACTGTGTCAAGTATTTCAGGAGTTAACCCGGAAGATGTTGGAATAATAGATATACAGGATAACTTTTCTTATGTAGAGATTCTTTCTGGAAAAGGCAAATTGGTACTAGAAGGACTTAAAAATAAAACTATAAAAGGCAAAACTATAAGAGCAGAAAAGGCACAAAAATAGTTTAGCTGAATATAATAGTTATTGATAGAAATTTTTGTGGAGAATTCAGTGAGAATATATGTAGTTAAACCTGGTGATACTGTTTGGGCTATAGCTAGAAGTTTTGGAGTAACACCAGAAAGTATTATAAATGCGAATGGTCTTTCACAAGACAGCAGTTTAGTAGTTGGGCAAACCCTTGTTATTCCAAGTACAGAGATATCCTATAGAGTGAGACCCGGTGATACATTATGGTCTATTGCAAGAAAATTTGGAGTTTCAGTAGACAGCATTGCAAACTTAAATAACATTACTAATCCTTCAGCAATTTATCCAGGACTTATGATAAGAATACCTGAAAACGCAAAAAATTATGGATATATTGAGGTTAATGCGTTTATACAGCCATCTACCACGCAAAGGGAAAATGCTGTTTTAGGTGAGGCTATACAATATTTAACCTATGTAACTCCTTTTAGCCATCATGTAACCGCTGATGCTGGTCTTACACCACTTAATGATGAAAATATAATAAGAATAGCAAGGGAAAATAAAGTTGCACCAATGCTTTCGGTTACAAATATATCAGGTACGACAGGGGCAAACTTTAACAGTGAGCTTATAGGCAATATACTTAATAGCAATTCACTGCAACAAACTTTAATAAATAACATTTTAAATATGATAAGAAGTAAAGGGTATTATGGTGTAGTTGTTGATTTTGAAAGAATTCCACCTGAGGATAGGGAAAAATACAATAATTTTTTGAGAAAGCTTGTTGCAGCACTTCATCCAAATTATATTGTAGCCACAGCACTTGCACCAAAAACTTACGATGTTACTACGGGGGCATGGCACGGAGCACACGATTATAAGGCGCATGGAGAAATTGTCGATTTTGTAATTATAATGACTTATGAATGGGGTTGGTCTGGAGGCCCACCAATGGCAGTCGCCCCTATAAATGAAGTGAGAAAGGTATTAAACTATGCGGTAAGTGTAATACCGCCTAAAAAAATAATGATGGGAATGCCGCTTTATGGATATGATTGGACTCTTCCATATATGCCTGGGGGAGAATTTGCGGAAAGTATAGGAAATCAAGAGGCAATAAATAGGGCAGGTAGGTTTGGAGCACGAATACAATATGACGAAAAATCTCAATCGCCTTACTATAATTATACAGATAGAGCAGGCAGACAGCATGTTGTATGGTTTGAAGACGCAAGAAGTGTAGAAGAAAAATATAAGCTTGCTAGTGAACTTGGACTTAGGGGAGTTAGTTATTGGGTACTTGCACAACCTTTCCCACAAAATTTTAAAGTTTTAGATAATATGTTTAACATAGAAAAGGTGATAGAATAATAACTAAGCTAAGATATAAAAAAGCTAATAATTGTATAAAAAATTTGAGCAGTTGGTAAGTCCCCCTTCCAGCTGCTTTTTGTTAATTATATTGTAGATTCCTTTGAAATATTATGTATTTTTATTAGTTCATCATGAAATTTTTCAAAGAGAAGCCCAGCGATGAACCAATATGGTGCATAGTCAAGCCTTGTTATACCTTGTATTGTAATTCCTCTGTCATAATACCAAGGACATGAGCCTATTGTAAGACGTAAAATTGAGCCTGTGCAAAATTCCACTATTAATATAAGTACAGCATATATCCCCCCTCGGATTAAAATTGGCCAACGTCTTATAACATCATGTATTGGTTCCATAAAAATTGCTAAACCATATATTAGAAACATCCACATACTGGTCCAAGCATGCATTGTAATGTCTCCACTTAAAAGGGAACCAAATCCAGTCCATAATATTTCCATACACCATCCAGCTAAACCATATAATATAAATCGTAAAATTTTCATATAATTAGTTTGCCATTATTTATAATAACTATTCATAATTTTATTATTAAATTTAGAATTGCTTTAGTTTTTACTATAGTAAACTAAGCAACTTTTTAACCATTAATCTCTAGCTATAAACTGTTATTTGGTTGGTATAAAATTTAAAAATATGGTTGAGGACAGAAGAGGAAGGAGGGGATATAATTATAGGTGGACAGCGCTAAGTTTGAAAATTACAAATTTAAAGTTTATCCTGGCAAACTTTGAATTGTACTCTAAGTCAACTTCTAGTTTAACAGGATGAATTTAATATTAGCAATTTTAATTTTCCGAGTTGTTCAGCTATATAAGGTTTGGAGGTGATGTCATGATAAAGTATTATATTGAAGGACTTGTTTTAGGTTTTACATATGTTGCGCCTATTGGTGTTCAAAATTTATATGTTATTAATTCTGCTATATCTAATAAAAGAATTATGGCACTTAGGACTGCTTTGGTGACAGTATTTTTTGATGTTTCGCTTGCAATTACATGTTATTATGGTATTGGTATTGTTTTGAGTAAATCTCAAATTTTAAAAGAAATTATACTAATGGCAGGAGCAGTTGTTGTAATTTATATGGGATGTCAGCTTATAAAAGATACGCCTAATTCTCTTGGAAAAGTTAACGGTGATAAGAGTTTTTTTAAGTTAGTTTTGGCTTGTTTTACTGTTACATGGCTAAATCCGCAAGCGATTATTGATGGTTCATTGATGCTTGGGGGATTTAAAGCTTCTATTCCAGATACATATTCTAAATTGTTTATATTAGGAGTTTGCAGCGCTTCATTTGTATGGTTTACATGTCTTGCACTAATTATAAACTATTTTAAAAAGAATTTTAGTGTAAAATTGGTTGGTATAATTAATAAAATATGTGGTGTTATAATAATTTATTATGGTTTGAAGCTTGGAATTAATTTTATTAAAGGATTGGGTGTTTTATGATAAATATTGATTGGAAGCCTGATAAAAATTCTAATATGCCTTTATATAGACAGATAGTGGATTATATAAAAGAAAAAATATCAGGATGGGAGTGGATAGTAGGAGCAAAGTTGCCTTCCCAAAGAAAGCTGGCAGATATTTTTGAGGTTAATAGAAGTACCTTAATAGAGGCCATTGATGAATTAAAATCATATGGTTTAATAGATGGCAGGAGCAAGGGAGGAACAGTGATAGTCAATAATACATGGTCTGTATTAGCTTCAGGTAAAGCTCCAAATTGGGAAAAGTATATAAAAAGTGGTGTATATGAACCCAATTTATCTACTATTCAAATGATAAATAAACTTGAGTATGAAGATAATATTATTAGGCTCAGTACAGGTGAACTTTCACCAGAGCTTTTTCCTAAAAATGCAATGAAAACTGTACTTTCAAAGGTAGCAGATGATATAAGTTCGCTGGGATACGAAAGAACTAAAGGTTCACTTGAGCTCAGAAAAATAATAAGTAATTATGTGAAAAAGTTTGGAATTAATGCTTCACCATCCTCTATTTTAATTGTTTCAGGATCACTTCAAGCACTTCAGCTTATTTCCATGAGCATACTTAAGCCTGGAGATGATGTATTAGTAGAAAAACCATCATACATCAAGTCAATTAATGTTTTTGAATCTGCAGGTATGAAGCTAAAAGGAATATCTATGGATATGCATGGTATAGAGATAAGAGAAATATTAAAAAACATAAATAAAGAAACACCAATTTTATATACTATACCAACTTTTCAAAATCCTACGGGTATAGTAATGAGTGAAAATAGAAGAAATGAACTTATTAAAATATGCACAAAAGAAAGGCTTCCAATAATTGAAGATGATGCTTATAGGGAGTTGTGGTTTGATAAAAAGCCTCCACAAACTTTAAAATCTAAGGATAGAAATGGAATTGTGCTTTATATAGGAACAATGTCAAAATGTCTTTCTGCAGGTATGAGGGTTGGGTGGGTCATTGGACCTGAAGCAGTTATAGATAGACTCGGAGATGTTAAAATGCAAACGGATTATGGAGCCAGTTCACTTTCTCAATATGCTGCGGCTGAATGGATTTCAAGTGGACTATATGAAAAATATATTGAGAAGCTTAGATATGAACTTAAAAGTAGAAGGGACTTTACTATAAATCTACTTCATGAGTATTTTTATGATCTAGCAGAATGGAATGTGCCTAAGGGTGGATTTTATATATGGTTAAAGCTGAAGGTCAAAATAGATGTAAACAAGCTTTTCAATTTGTCCTGGAAGCAGGGCATTCTTATTAACCCAGGCTACATATATGATTTTCATAAAAATAGTAATATAAGAATATCTTATTCCTATGCATCATATAGTGAAATGCATATAGGAATAAAGAAACTTTCAGAAATTGTTAGAAAGCTAATTTGATTATTTTAAGGAGGAAATTTTATGTATGTTTTTTCAATTGTACTTATAGTGTTATCAAACGTGTTTTATCACATATGTCAAAAGCTAATACCAGAGAAGGCCAATCCTTTTTCTGCATTAGTTATAACATATTTTACTTCGGCTATTTTTTCATTAATAGCATTAATTTTTGATAAACATGGCAAAGGAATTTTTGGTTCCTTTAAAGATTTAAATTGGACAAGTGTAGTTTTGGGAATTTCAATAGTTGGATTGGAATTTGGATTTTTAATGGCATATAGAGCTGGGTGGGATATTAGCGTAGGTTCTTTAGTGGCGAATATAATTCTTGCAATTGTACTTATACCAATAGGAATTATATTTTATAAAGAGGGATTTGGAATTAATAAAATAATAGGAGCAGCTTTCTGCATTATTGGTTTAATATTAATAAATAGAAAATAGATTATATTAGTAGGAATTATGCATAATTATTAAAAAATAGTGTTTGATTTAGTAAATATATGTTTGTGTAAACGTACAATAATTATGTATTGATAAAAATATATAACAAAAAATCAGAAATTTAAATTTATTGTATTTGACACTGAAAATCTTTTTTTGTATAGTGTGTATAACAAAATTGAATAAAATCCTTATCGAGAGAAACTGAGGGGCTGGCCCGATGACGTTTCAGCAACCAGCATGTTTCATTTGCATGCAAGGTGCTAAATCCTGCAGATTAATTCTGAAAGATGAGGGAAGGTATTAATAATAGACCCTTCCATGGGTTTTTTTATTACTATTATCCTCTTCTTTTGCGAAGGGGATTTTTTTATTATAAATTTTAGGAAGGGGGATTATTGTGATAGAACTAAAAAATATAACAAAGGTTTATGAGGATGGAGATAAAAAGGTACATGCTCTTAAAGATATAAGTTTAGAAGTAAAAAATGGAGAGGTTTTAGGTATTATTGGATACAGTGGTGCTGGCAAAAGTACCCTTGTAAGGTGTATAAATTTGCTTGAAAAGCCTACCAGTGGAGAGGTTATAGTTGATAATAAGGATTTGACAAGGTTATCACCAAAGGATTTAAGGAAAATAAGAGAAAAAATAGGAATGATTTTTCAACATTTTAATTTAATGGCTAGAAGAAATGTATTTGAGAATGTAGCCTATCCACTTAAAGGTAAGGGGTTAAGCAAAAATGATATAGCTGAAAAGGTAAATAGTCTTTTAGAATTAGTGGGCTTGAAGGAAAAGGCTTTAACTTATCCATCACAGCTTAGCGGCGGTCAAAAGCAAAGAGTTGCTATTGCTAGAGCGCTTGCTAATGATCCACAGGTTCTTTTATGTGATGAAGCTACTTCTGCTTTAGACCCTGAAACTACTCAATCTATATTAAAGCTAATCAAGGAAATTAATGAAAAGCTTGGGCTTACAATAGTTATTATTACGCACCAAATGGATGTTGTTAAAGATATTTGCGAGAGAGTGATTGTAATGGAAGAAGGGGAGATCGTTGAGAAGGGAGATATAGTGCAAATATTTACTAATCCTAAAGCAAAGATGACTAAAAAATTTATGGCTACAGTATTTCATTATGATAAGGTATATGAGCTTATTGAAAGTAAAGAATTTGATAGTCAATTTTCAGAAAATGATATAGTAGCAAGGTTATCTTTTGTGGGTTCAAATGCTGAAAAAGCTTTTATTTCACAAATTTCAAAAAAATTCAAGGTGGATGCAAATATAATCTCTGGAAATATTGAAATAATACAAGGTATACCTGTAGGAAATCTTATTCTTAAATTTAGTGGTTTTAGTGAAGGAGTTAATAGAGCTATTGAATATTTAGGTGAAAACAACATATATGTGGAGGTGATAAAGCATGGAGAGTCTTTTGAACACGATTATGCCTAATGTAGTAGAACTTTTTCCAGATATGATAGCAGCACTTAAGGAAACATTAATAATGGTAGCTATATCAGGAATTATTTCTGCAGTTATTGGAATACCTGTTGGGGTAATTCTTGTAGTGACACGTCCTAAAGGTATATTGGAGAATAAGGTAATTTACAGTATAGTTGGCAAAATAATAAATGCATTTCGTTCAATTCCATTTGTAATATTGATTGCAGCAATTATACCATTAACAAGACTTTTAGTTGGAACAACAATAGGAGTAAAGGGTGCTGTAGTGCCTCTTGTTTTTGGAACAGCACCCTTTGTTGCAAGGCAAATAGAATCTGCACTTCTTGACATAGATAAGGGAGTTATTGAAGCAGCGGAAGCTATGGGCTCTAGCCCTTTTGAAATAATATATAGAGTTTTACTAAAAGAGGGTCTCCCACAAATTGTTTATGCTCTTACAATCACTACTGTAAGCTTAATTAGCTTTTCTGCAGTTGCAGGTACTGTAGGAGGTGGAGGACTTGGTGATTTTGCCATAAGATATGGATACCAGTATTTTAAAACCGATATTATGGTGGTTACAATTATTATTTTATTAGTTCTTGTAAGCTTAATACAAGGTTTAGGTGAGTTTTTATTAAAAAAATTAAGTCATTAAATAAAAAATAGGGGGAACAAAAATGAAAATACGAAGAATCGCAGCATTATTTTTAACTTTATCCTTAGGTGTTAGTTTACTATCAGGATGTAAATCAAGCACAGCAGCAAACACAAGTAGCAAAAAACAGGTTATTAAATTAGGAGTTACAGGTGAAGATCATAAAATATGGGATGCTTTAAAAGAGGATCTCAAAAAAGATAATATTGACCTTAAAATTGTAAGCTTTTCCGATTATGTAAGACCTAATATGGCTTTAAATGATGGCGACATAGATGCAAACTCATTTCAAACTATTGCGTACTTTAACAAGTTTAAAGAGGATCATAAGCTAAATATCGTATCCCTTGGAAATACGGTTTTAGCACCTATGGGCATATATTCAAGCAGCATAAAAAAGATTAAGGATTTAAAAAATGGTGCTAAAATAGCAATACCTAATGATCCTACAAATGGCGGTAGAGCGCTTATACTGCTTCAGGATGCAGGTATAATAAAATTAAAAGAGGGTGTAGGATTATTACCTACAGAAAAAGATATAGCTAAAAATACTAAAAACATAAAGATAGTTCAGTTAGCAGCAACACAAATTCCAAGATCTTTAAAAGATGTAGATGCAGCTGCTATAAACAGTGGAGTTGCGGTGGATGCAGGCTTTAATCCTCTAAAGGATTCAATTTATATAGAAAGTACAAAAAAGTCTTCTGTTAAAAATTATTTTAATATTATTGCAGTTAGAAGCAAAGATAAGAACAATAAAACCTTAAAGAAATTAGTTGAAGTTTACCAAACAGAGAAGGTAAAAAAACTTTTGAAGGATTTGTATAAGGGAGCACAAGTTCCAGCTTTTTAAAAAAAGAGTGAAGTAACAATGCTTCGTAACATTAAAAAAATCCTATAAATCTAAAGTTAAAAAATCATAAAATACTAAGATATTTCAATAACTCGCCTTTGGCTCAAACAGATTGAAATATCTAAGTATTTTACAATTTTTGAATCGAGATTTATTAGGATTTTTTTAAACCGTTCCTTCAGCATTGTTACTTCATTCTCACCGTAGTGCAAGGAAAAAATTCCTCCGTGCCTACGGAATTGTAGGCGTGAATCTTTAGGGTTAGCTAAAATTTTATATAATATATTGCCATTGATTTTTATTAATTAACTGTGTTTGTAGTGAATTTTACATTGAATAATTATCACTGCAGTACCTTCTTCAATTACAAAAAACATTAAATTTGAGACAAAAATTGATGATTTATTAGAAAAGTGTTTGAAAAAATTAAAAAGTATCATATAATTAATGCTATGATATATAGATAGGCAACCTAAAAGATTAAAATAACTAATGTTATAATTTTACAAGCACTGTCTTCTTTTAATTATACTCTGTACTCTAAGTTGACTTTCAGTTTGTTAGGAAAAATTTTGTATTAGTCATTTCCAATTTTCAAGTTGTTTATCTATAAAAGGGGGGCTAATATGAAAAGAAAAGCATTAATTATTTTAAGATTATTTATAGGTCTTATACTGTGTTCTATCGGTACGGTTATGACTATAAATGGAAATTTGGGATTTCAACCGTGGGATGTATTTCATCAAGGAATATCTATTATGCTGAATATAACTATGGGACAAGCAAGCATAATAGTAAGTGCAATTGTAATTATAATAGATTATATAGCAGGAGAGAAAATAGGTTGGGGCACTATTTTTAACATGCTTGTTATTGGAACCTTTATGGACATTTTGATGCTAAATCACTTATTGCCAGTTTTTAATAATGAAATACTTAGAATAGTTTCGATTATTATTGGAATGCTGTCCATGTCCATTGGTAGTTATATGTACATAGGAGCTGGTTTGGGCTCTGGACCTAGAGACGGGCTCATGGTTGCACTTACTAAAAAAACAAAAAAATCTGTATTTATTGTTAGAACGGTTATAGAATTATTTGTGCTTGTTATAGGGTATATAATGGGTGGTTCTGTTGGAATAGGAACTATAATAATGGTTTCCCTAGTAGGTTATTTTATTCAAATGGTATTCAAGATATTTAAATTTGACGTTAATAAAGTAAAGCATAGATTTATAAATGATGACATAAAATATTGCCAAGGAACAATACTTCGTCGCGTTAAAAAAATCCTATAAATCTAAGGCTCAAAAATCATAAAATACTAAGATATTTCAATAACTCGCTATAGCTCAGACAGATTGAAATATCTAAGTATTTTATGATTTTTTTACCAAGATTTATTAGGATTTTTTTAAATCGTTCCTTCAGCATTGTTCCTTAGCTCCCACGGTGGTGCAAGGAAAAAATTCCTCAGTGCTTACGGAATTTTGGGAGAGAAGTTTTATAGGAACAAAGAATTTTATAATGGAGTATCTAAAAAATATTATTATTTCATCCCTATAAACTCTAGTTTATATATTTTAGATATTTTACTGCTGAGAATCCTTCTACACCGTTTATATTTATTTTATACCAATTTCCATCAGTTGATATTCCAGTTACTTTTGCATATTGTCCTTCAGTTAATACTCCAAGGATTGAAGCAGTGGAAGAAGGATTTGATCTGATGTTTAATTGGTATACATTGTTTACAGTTACATATGAGTTAGAAGGAACAGAAGTTATTAAACTACTATATATCCAACCTGTCTGCCCATTGTAAATTACATTATACCAGCCAGAGTTTGAAGCTAAAAGTTTCAAAACTGTGTTTTTAGGTATTGTTCCTATGATTGCAGAACTAGTAGATGAATCAGATCTAAAGTTGGCAGCATAAACTACGTTGGAAACTATACCATATGAATCAGAAACTGGCATAGGATCAGGATTAGAACTATCTTCTATTATATTTACGTATCTTCCAGGAATATATCCTGAATTAATTTCACTCATAGTTATAAAGTATTTTTTTGTACCTTGTATTCCACCATAAGTTTGATCTGGAGTAGATTCGTAAGTGAAAGCACCTTGTACCCCATTTAAAGTTCCCCACTTATCAAATATAACAACGTGATCACCAGGATGGTCTAAAATATCCATGTGTTTTAAATCACTTAAATTAATTTTTGTAAAATAGCTATTAAGTAATGTAGAAGTTGATTGTTTATAGTCATTAATATCAAAAACAGCTTGTACAAAGCCAGAACAATCAATTCCAGCAGTTCCTTTAATATATCCGTAAGGAGCAGAAGTATTAACATTTCCAGCAAAGGCACCGCTATTTATTGCATTTACAAAGCTTGTCCATGGAGCACCGTCAGATGAAGTGTCTAAGCTATCTAATCCACCCCAATCGTATGGAATGCCAGTCATTGTTGCAGTTGATACATTTTTTAGCTGAGAAGGTTGAGTTACACTGCTACCGTTAGTTGATGGCAAAGTTGAATTTTTTACGCTTGAATATGTCCAATTAAGGTTGATTATATTGAGAGCTCTTTGTTCAGCCGCAGATCTGCTAATTGGACTTTGAGTGGCTGCAAACGTTTTTTTGTATGGTGCTAAAATAAGAACAGATAAAATTACGGTTAGAATTATTGTGTTTAATCTTTTCATACATTTACACCTCTTTACCTTTTAATAGAGATATGACATTGCAATTCTTTAATAAGATTATACTAGGCTAAAAAGGATAACTGCAATGGATAATCTGAGGAGAATATGTAAAGTTAAGGAGTTATATCAAATATATTGTATCCATACATTTTACATGGAATATATTATGGTATATATTATAGTAAATTGAATTCATAACTATAGGAGGCATTTATGGAAAAAGACGGAAGAGTATCTAAATTTACTACTAAGGATTTAGCTGAAATAGGTATGATGGCCGCTATTATATTTGTTGGTACTTACTTGAATATACCATATTATATTGGTTCGTCAAAATCAATGATTCATTTAGGTACAGCAGTTCTATTTATTGCAGTTTTACTCGTAGGAAAAAGAAGGGGAGCTATTGCAGCGGCAATAGGACTTTCTTTATTTGATTTGTTCTCGGTAACGCCAATATGGGCACCTTTTACATTTATCATAAAAGGCGGTATGGCGTATATTGTTGGAATGATCGCTTATAGGGGACAGTATAATGGGGAGAGCATGCTAAATAATATATTAGCATTTTTACTTGGAGGGGTTTTTAATATAATTGGATATTACTTTGTTGATGCATTATTTTATGGAAGTTTTATTGTTGCTTTTCAGCATGTACCAAGTTCGTTAATTACAACTATTATAGGAGTAATTGTAGCAGTTCCAGTTGGGAAAATTTTAAAAAAATCAATTGGCAGTAGAATTTAATTGGGTTGTAATAGTATTTTTATACATGTGAAAAGGATGCCAACTAAATCAATTCACAGTTCACAATAAAGGATGATTTTCTTCCGCGCACTACTGTGGGAGGGAAGTAACAATGCTGAAGGAACGATTTAAAATAGTCCTAATAAATCTTGGCTGAAAAATTGTAAAATGCTTAGATATTTCAATTGTCTGAGCACTTTTTTCAGCGAGTAAACATGCACGAGGTTTGGGCTAATATATAGATGACTAATACAAGTTAAAGAAGGATAATGGGATTATGTCCCATTATCCTTCTTTAACTCAAGCAAGCACTTGCCTAGAATTACCACTTAGATTTATAGGAACTTTTTAACGCGACGAAGCATTGTTACTTCGCAGTTTTCTACCTGCAGGTAAATGATTCAATTCTTCTTAAATCAAGTCCAAAATAAACCCATCTTCTACGCATCCATCGATATCCAGCTATGGATCTTGGACCTACATAAGTAATGAATGCCCAGTAGGATCTTCCATTAGTTTCCCAAATATAAGTATACTTATATCTGCATATTCTTATAGCTCCTGGATCAACTGCTTTAAGACTAGGTCCGGAGGAGGATTGCATGTTTTTAGTAGGTGTATAAGTTGGAGGAGGACCAGGTGGAACATTAGGCTGTCTAGTTTCGTAATCCTCTTCTTGCCTCATATCAGAACCAAAAGGACATTCAGCTAAAAAAGGGCAAACAAAAGGGGGAGCTTCATCACAGTCACATTCATCATTTTCGAATCTCATAGGATCAAAATTATCATTGTAGTTATAATACATAAGTTTCTCCTTGAAAATTATTTATGGATAAGTTTTATCCCTACCTTAATAAATTATGTAAAAAATCTATTAAGTGTTACTATATATATTACCAAGTTTTCTGTTATAATTAATCTGAACATTGAATTTTGTGAGGTGATATTATATGATATTTGATAGTCATGTTCATACGGAGTTTTCTACGGATTCACAGCTTAAAATTGAAGATGCCTTAGAAGTCTCTAAAAAGTTAAATTTGGGAATTATTTCTACAGACCATATAGATTTAAATTACCCTGAAAAAAGTAAATTTGTTTTTGACATAGATGAATATTTTAAAAAATATCATAGATATAGGAGTAATAGTTATCTAATTGGAGTTGAAATTGGAATGACAGAGGAGTATAGTGATGAAAATAGGAAGATAAATCAAAGTTACGAATTTGATTATGTCATAGGTTCTATACACTTTGTTGATGGGATTGATATTTACGAAAAAAGTTTTTATGAGGATAGAGAAAAGAAAAGTGCCTATAACAGATATTTTGAAACTATGATTAAATGCCTTAAAACACACGAATATGTAGATTCTTTGGCACATATAGATTATATTTCTAGATATGCAGCATATGAAGACAGTGAAATATATTATAATGAGTATGCAGAATTAATTGATGAGGTATTAAAATTTATAATTGATAGGCAAATAGCTTTTGAAATAAATACTAGAAGGCTTGATAAAAATTATATAATTAAAAATTTGATTCCAATTTATAAAAGGTATAAAGCTATGGGTGGCAGTCTTGTTACAATAGGCTCGGATGCTCATAATAGTAACAGTATAGGAATGAATATGAAAGAGGCTTTTTTAATAGCAGAGGAGTGTAACTTAAAACCAGTATATTATAAGAATAGAAAACCTGAATATATTTAATGGTGTTTAAGCTTATTATTTGAATAGTTACATTTTAATTAGCCAAGATGGTGGCGATATAAAATGAGAATAAAAAAATATGCAAAAAGAGTGATTTTAGTTTTACTACTTGTAATATTTGTTATAGTTAGCTCTGTAGGTCTTTATATTGGGAGCATAGTATATAATCAAGTATGCGAAATAAAGTTTAATAAAAGTAGTAGTGTTTCATATAGTAATTTTAAATCTACCTTTGATTATGAGAGATTTAATTTGCTTGATAAAAGTGATGTAACTATACAGTCTAATTTTGGTTATAAACTTTCTGGAACCTATATAAGAAATTTTGCAAAAACCAGAAATACTATTATAATTGTACATGGTATAACAGGAAGTCGATGGGAGTCAATGAAATATGCAGATATGTATATAGACTTGGGATATAATGTGCTGATTTATGATTCAAGATATCATGGTACTAGTGGTGGAAAAAATATTTCTCTTGGATACTTTGAAAAGTATGATTTGGATAACTGCGTTAAGTGGGTTAGAAAGCAAAATCCAAATGGGATAATAGGAATCCATGGAGAATCTATGGGAGCGGCCACGGCACTTTTACATTCTAATATGAATATAGAAGAAAAGTATGTATCTTTTTATGTGGTAGACTGTCCATTTTCTGATTTGCCAGAGTTGTTTAGTGATAAACTTACAGAGGAAATGAAAAATCATGGTAAATTAATAGCAAATGCTGTAGTATTTTATTCTAGTGTTTATGCCTGGTATAAAGCTGGATTTTCATTATACTCCATATCACCAAAAAAAGCGCTGGATGGAGTTGAAGTACCTATAATGTTTATTCATGGTGCAGATGATGATTTTATTCCACCATATATGTCCTTGGAATTGTATATTGAAAAGAAGGGGCCTAAATATTTATATATTGCTCCTAATGCAGGGCATGCTCAATCTTACTTAAAAAATAAAGATGAATACAAGGCAAAGGTAAGGGAATTTTTGATAAGAAATAAGATTATAGACGACAAAACTGATGAAAGCAAGCCAGTAAAAATGTATTAAAGAGGTTAGCAATGAACAGTGAAGAAAAAAAATTTTTTCAAAACTTATGTGAAATATGTGTTTCTGATTACCAGGTATTAAATAGTTCTGACCTTGTAAGCGCACTTATTAGTCAGGTTTCAAGGTTAAAGGGAATTGATGTGCCTTTTATAAGAGGAATTCTGTATGTTCAAATTAAAAATCGTAGAAGGAATTATGCTCATTCTTTTAATATTTATAAAGGGCAAGTTATAGATGCAGCCATATATGGGCATGCACTTCTTAATAAAAATTTTCAAGAGCTTTTTCCACTATATGTTGTAGGTAATGAACCGGAGCATATAGAATATTCAGTTATATCAGAGGTGTATTTAGATGCACAATTTAAGTTTAATGAAGATTTTCTTAGAAATATAATCTATAAAATAGATAATTACAGAGCTACTAACATCAAAAGATTTAATGAAATTGAAGATAGTAGAAAAAAGAATCTTTTCTATTATAAATAAAGTGCGAAGTAACAGTATCTTGAGATGTTAAATGAAAACTATAAATCTAAGGTAATGATTGTTAAAATCCTAAGAAGTTTCAATAACTCACCTGTGGTTCAAACAGATTGAAACTTCTAAGCCTTTTAACAATCATTACCTAAGATTTATTAGCTTTCATTTAAATCATCTCTTCAATACTGTTACTTCGCGCCACGGTGGTATAAGGAAAAAATTCCTCCGTTTCTACGGAATTTTAGGTGGAAACTTGTGCAATCTATTATATAAGTTATTATAATATATTAAATATATAAATAAATTAAATGGAGGCTTAGATATGGAAATAAATAAACAGGTGGATTTATTAAAAGATGAACTTGTAAAATCAACTCAGAAGGTTTTACAAATTAAGAGTGTTCAGGAAGAGGCGAAACCTGGTATGCCTTATGGAGAGGGTCCAGCAAAGGCTTTGGCATGTGCACTTGATATAGCGAAATCTTTAGGATTTAAAACAGTAAATATTGACAATCAAGTTGGATATGCAGAGTATGGTGACGGAGAAGAATATGTTGGAGCACTTGGACATTTAGATGTAGTTCCAGAAAATGATGGATGGAAATACCCACCATATGCAGCAGAAATACATGATGATAAAATATTTGCCAGAGGTGCTACTGACGATAAGGGACCTATAATGTCATGTTTATATGGGTTAAAAGCAGTTGTAAACTCTGGACTTCCATTGTCTAAAAAGGTAAGAATAATATTTGGAACAAACGAAGAAACTGGAAGTAATGAAATTGCATATTATCTAAAAAAAGAAAAGGCTCCTGTAGCTGGATTTACTCCTGATGCCGAATACCCAATTATAAATGGAGAAAAGGGCGTATTGGTTTTTGATTTGATAAAGGAACTAAAAGAAAAATCTTATGGAGAAGTAACTATAGCTTACATTAAGGGAGGAAATGCTCATAATATAGTTCCAAATTATTGCGAAGCAGGACTTAAAACTTCTCTTAAAGGCAGCCTAATCGATAAGTGTGAAGATTTTTCAAATAGAACAGGATATGATCTTAAAGCAGAAGAAAATGGAGATTTAGTTGTAATAAAATCCTATGGAGTTGCAGCTCATGGAAGTGTACCTCATATGGGTAAAAATGCTATAATGCAGCTTCTAGCCTTTGTAGGTGAATTAAATCTTGAAAGCTGTGATGTAGTAAACTACATAGAATTTTTAAATAAGCATGTGGGTATGGAAACAGATGGTGAGTCTTTTGGAGTAGGCTTAGAGGATAGGATTTCAAGAAAGCTTTCCTTTAATCTTGGAGTAATAGATTTAGATGAAAACAAAGTAAGTGCCACTGTGGATATAAGATATCCTGTAACATGCAAATTTGAAGAAGTAATAAATCCTATAAAAGAAATAAGTAAAAAGGCAGAAATTAATGTGGAAAATGTGTCTCATCAAAAGCCTCTTTATTTTCCAGAGGATCATTTTATTGTAAAGTCACTTCAAAAGGTTTATAAGGAGCAAACAGGAAAGGAACCAAGACTTCTTGCAATCGGTGGAGGAACTTATGCAAAGGAGATGCCAAATATAGTTGCTTTTGGACCTATATTTGAAGGAGAACCAGATGTTGATCATAAGGTAGACGAATATATAAAAATAGATCATTTGATTTTAAATGCTAAAATATATGCACACGCTATATATGAACTAGCGAAATAACATTGATTTGAGACATTAAATAAAGCCAATAAATCTAAGATGATAAATCATAAAAGTCTAAGAACTTTCAATAACTCGTCTTTGGCTCAGACAGATTGGAAGTTCTTAGACTTTTTTAATTTATCATCTAAGATTTATAAAGCTTTATTTAAACTGTCTCTTCATCAATGCTATTTCGCTCCCACGGTGGTGCAAGGAAAAAAATCCTCCGTTCCTACGGAATTTTGCGCGTGAAGCTTAAAATGTACTATTAAAAAAATTATTATTCGTCCCGGTTCATTTCATCATCTGAAATACCCATTTTGCGGCATTCATCGCAAACTTTTTCTTTTTCTAGTAGGTTTCCAATTTCATAACTTAAAACTTTGTTTTTTAATACAATTATTTTTGTATTATCAAATTTCATGTTTACGAACCAGTTTAAATTATCTTCTTCGGAAGATAGTGCTTGTGATAGTTTTTTTGGAAAATCTTCTTCCTGAGAAGAAAAAAATAATGTAGTCCAGTATTTGGAAGTTTCACCTGTTTTCCAAAGTTCTACTTTATGAATTGTAACATAATCTAAAATCAATTCATCTTTAATACTTTCTTTAATAATTACTCCATCATATTTAATTAGATTTGAGTATGTTTTATTGCTATTATAATTTGAATGACAGGAGTGTACAGTTTTTATAGTGTCAAATTTCATTGAATCTATCAGCAAAAAA
The DNA here is from genome assembly GCF_045310695.1 of Clostridium neuense. NCBI lineage: Bacteria > Bacillati > Bacillota > Clostridia > Eubacteriales > Clostridiaceae > Clostridium > Clostridium neuense. Next base: position 360 of record NZ_JBJIAA010000027.1, on the reverse strand, counting down.
TCTATAGAAACTTGGAATAGTCTACTGAGTATTGGCAGCTTATCTGTTTCTGGTAAAGCTATATCTGCTTCCTATTTTGAAATCGCCTGTCTACTAACGCCACATTTTTCGGCCAGCATTTCTTGAGAATATCCATTTTCTTAGTAATTTGATTTTTTCTGCAAGTATCATAAATTCACTTCCTATCATTTTGATTTTGGTGTTCTAATAATTCGTTTACCACATTTTTCACATCTTCAATACAGTTCCCGCAACCAGTTCATGCTTTTGTAATAGCCTGTACTGATGCTAGTATAATATTGTAGACACGAAAGACCGAACACATTAAAATATAGATAAGATAAGGATGTGTTTATATGT
>NZ_JBJIAA010000026.1:0-45919 GCF_045310695.1 Clostridium neuense | reverse complement strand
AGAATTTCTTCTATTCAAAAGAATTGCTGGTTCATTATCTTTTCTCTGTTTAATTTTCAAAGTTCAATGTGCTGTACAAGACAGCTTATTTATAATATCATTTTTAATTTGCTCTGTCAACACTTTTTTTTAAGTTTTTTCAGAACTCATTAAGTATTGTCATCTCGCGACGACGTTTAATATAGTACCATATTCTTTTATATTATTTATAGAGAAACAGGCTATTATGCAAATTTATTTTTATTATTCTAACTATATATTTAAAATACTTGGTTTTACGCATCAAGATACTCTAGGTAGAGTATACATGCCTTTGCGGAATTTTGACTGATAAATACTGCGAAGTAACAATGCTGAAGGAACGATTTAAAAAAATCCTAATAAATCTTGGTTCAAAAATTGTAAAATGCTTATATATTTCAATTGTGTGAGCATTTTTTTAGCGAGTAAACATGCACGGGGCATGGGCTAATATATAGATGACTAATACAAGTTAAAGAAGGATAATGGGATTACATCCCAAACCCCGTATATGATTGTTATCCTTCTATAACCAAAAACAAGCACTCGCTTAGAATCACCACTTAGATTTATAGGATTTTTTTAACGTGACAAAGCATTGTTACTTCGCGTTATTTTTAAATATTGAAGCTCTTTATATTTTTCTATTCATAAAAAAAGAAATCTTTCTGAGATTTTAAATCAGAAATAGAATCCAAATAAAAACCCATAATTTCACCAGTATAGATATTAACATTTATATTTACCTTTTTACTTGAATCATTAGCATCTTCATAGTAAAAATTAGAGCAATAAATGTTTTGTTCATATTTTTCTGAGCGTATAAACTTTGGAACTTGTATACCTGCAACTCCATTATCTATAATAAACTTTTCTGCTGAACCCTTGCACTGATCCAAAGATAAAATAGTTTTACCCTCATAGGAGACTTCAAGCGGCATATAATTAATACCCTCAATTTCATTGTTATCTATATTATAAATTATTGAATAAAACCTTCGAAGTGATAGTGATATCCACGAAAATTGTTCATGCTTACCAACCATTTTCACTTTAAAATCAGTATTGGTGCTATTTTCATTCATATCAGGTGATATTCCAAAATATTTATTTATCGCAAGCATCGCCTGGCTTTGGGAACGACTATCAATAACATCTTTAGGTTTATCCTTTGTATCATCACCTTTATTGGCTACAGCTTCGGTACTTGGCGTCTTGTTTTCTATCGGTTTATTAACTTTAGGTTTATAAGTCTGCATATCATTAACCTTAACTTTATTAACTTGAACTGAGTTATTTACAATATTATTGGTCTCTTTAGGTTCCGATTTACTAACTAGAGCTTTATCAACTATATTTTTAGACCAAATACTTGCCTTAGGGGTTGTATATACCACATTTTGCTTTATGCTATCAGATAAAATCTTATTTAGGTTAATAAAATTATTAAAAATTGCATATGTTGCCGAAACAAATGCCACCGAAAGTAATCCACCTACTAACTTCTTATTTATCATTTTATATTTCTCACCATCTTTTCTAACACCTTTCAAAAATCACACTTACTTTTGTACCTTTATTTATCTCACTTTTTATTTCTATTTCAGCATTATGTGCTTCTGCTATCCTTCTACATATTGAGAAGCCTATTCCTGCGCCATTATTTTTCCTGCTCCTTGACTTATCAACCATATAAAATGGTTGTCCAATTTTATCTAAGCTTTCTTTTGGAATACCTATTCCACTATCTATTACTTCAATTTTCGTCTCTTTTTCAAAATTATATAGCTTTATAAAAATTTTCGACCCAGATTTAGATGCTTTTATAGAATTATCTACAAAATTGCAAATCATTATTTTTATTAAATCTTTATCTGCTAAAATAGTAAAATCTTCTCCTTCAACAATTAATTCAATGCTCTTATTGCTTAGTTTATAGAACAATGACTTCTTAGCTTCCGAAATTATATCCATTATTTTTTCTTCTTTAAAATCAATATTTTCTGCCTTTACTGATATAAGCTCCATCATCTTAAAAGCCATCTGCTCCATTCTTTTGCCTTCTTTATATATGTAATCTGAAGCTTCATAAAACACTTTTTCATTATACTTTGATGTTCTCAATAAATTTGCATATCCTATTATTGAGGTTAGAGGTGTTTTAAGTTCATGTGTAAGATTATTTATAAAATTTTGCTTTTCTAAATTATTTTCTTCTAGCTCGTTTATTTTATCTTCTATAGTATCCGCCATTAAATTAAAATTGTTTGACAGACTTCCAAATTCGTCTTTGGAATTAATCTTTACTCTTTCAGAATATTCTCCTTGAGATATTTTCTTTGTTGAATCTATTAAATTATTAATAGGCTTCGTTATTATTCTTACAAAGAAGAACATAAAAACAGCAAAAATAATTGAAATAAATATTTCTATGTAAATAAAAAAAGTATAGTAATTTATCTGTTGCTTATAAACATTGGAAATATCCTTTATATAGGATAGACTTAAATTTTCACCATTTAAGTTAATTAAACTGCTTACAAATAAATACTGTTTTCCATTTAAGGTTCGTATTACAAACTTTTTTTCATTCTGAGATGATATCTTTAATTCATTCCTACTATCAGGTAGCTTAAAATGTGTACTATTATACACATATTTGCCTTTTTTATCTAAAATTTCTACATCTCCATCTTTTTTATCAACATGGCCCATACATTCATAAACATTATTTTTAAAGTTATCTTTCAAATCATTTGAATCAACTGAATTTGTTGACAACTTATAATCAATATATAACTGTGATGAAATAATTTCTTGGTTGCTTAAGCCCTTATCAACCTCTTCTTTTAACGAATCATTATGTATCTTACTTATTAGCATTACCCCTGATAGACTAAGAGTTCCCAGGAATATAATTAAAGAAAAAAGATAAATTTTTTTCCATAGCTTCATACTAGTAGTTAATCCTCCAGCCTGTATCCAACTTTATACACCGTCTTTATATTATCTAAAAGTCCTAGTTTCTTTCTAATTCTCTGAACGTGAGTATCTACAGTACGTGTTTCTCCAAAATACTCATATCCCCAGACTTGTTCTAATATTTGTTCTCTTGATAGCGCTATATTTTTATTTTTTATAAGCAAAGTTAAGAGTTCAAATTCCTTAAGCGTAAGCTCTATTTTTTCATCGCCTCTTTTTACTATTCTTTCTTCTTCATATATCTTTAAATCTTTAAATTCTATGTAATCTTCATTTTTACCATATCTTCTAAGAACAACTTCAATTCTAGTTAATAATTCTATAGTTTCAAATGGCTTTACCATATAATCTTCCGCGCCTAATTTTAGTCCCTTCACTTTATCTATAACAGAATTCTTTGCTGTCAAAAATATTACTGGTATGTTCTTATCCTTTATTTTTTCCATGAGCCTAAAACCATCCATTCCCGGAAGCATAATATCCATAATTATCAAATCAAAATTTTCTTTCTTTATTGTTTCAAGCGCTTGTATACCATCAAACTCCTGTTTACTTTCATATCCGACCATATTCAAATTTATATTTATTAAATTTGAAATTGCCTCATCATCTTCCACTATTAAAATTCTCTTGCCCAATCTCCCTATCTCCTTTACATTTGTAAATTAAAAATCGCTTAAATTATCCATTTTAATTATATAGCAAAACATACTACAAGGTGTAAAATAATTGTAAACTTAATATTTAAATCCAAGGCAATCTAATTCTTACCCTTTAACGTTGATAGCCTTTTAATAGAAGAAACTCCATACTTTTGTCTTATTGAATCTATAGCCTTATCTAAAGCAGCATTTTTTTCATCGCTATTATCATCAAATATTGAAATCTGTTTTACTTCACCATTACACAATCCTGAAAGCTGTACCCCTAAAAGTCTTATAGGCTCTCTTCGCCACATTTCAACAAATATAGTATTTGAAATTTCAATAATACTTTTTGTACTATTGGTAGGATTTTTAAAGGTTTTTTGGTGTGAATAATTTTTAAAATTATTAGTTCTTATAACAACTGTTACAGATGTACAGCACCTTCCATCTTTTCTTAATCTTGAGGAGACTGTCTCGCAAAGTTCAACCAATACCTTTTTGATTTCTTCCAGTTTTGTAATGTCGGCTGATAGGGTTGTCGAGTTACTAATAATTTTCACCACTTCATCACTACTGTTAACCTTTGAATTATCTATTCCATTAGCATATTCCCATATCAATCTTCCATAGCTTTTAAACTTACTAACTAAAATATTTACATCAAAATTTGCAAGTTCACCTATGTTTCGGATAAATAATTTATTTAGCTTTTCTTTGGCACTTCTTCCAACCATAAACAACTCACCTACAGGAAGTGGCCAAAGCTTAGTTTCTATTTCATCTTCATATAATGTATTTATTTTATCTGGCTTTTCAAGTTCTGATGCCATTTTTGCAAGAACTTTATTTGTTGATATGCCTATATTTACAGTAAAACCAAGTTCTTTTTTTACCCTGCTTTTTATAAGCTGTGCAAGTTCCATGGAACTCAAGCCCCCTATATCAAGGGTTAAGTCCATGAAACATTCATCTATAGAATATTGCTCTATTAAAGGAGTATATTCCTTCAGCAGCTTCATTAGTTTAGCACTAGATTCTCTATAAATACTAAAAGAAGGCGAAAAAATTAAAACTTCGGGACACTTTTTTCTCGCTGAATAAAGACTCTCACCTGTAACAATTCCATATCTCTTTGCAGGTGTGGATTTAGCAAGTACAACACCGTGCCTTGCTGCTTCATCGCCACCTATAACAGATGGAATTTCCCTTATGTCAATTTTTTCACCTTTTCTAAGCTTTTCTACCGCAGTCCACGAAAGAAAAGCCGAATTTACATCTACATGAAATATTATTCTATTCTTTTTCATATTTCCCTCATATTTATATGATTGAGCCCAATACTTCCCCTATGCTATCATTTATAATTAAATCTGCATCCTTATCATAAGTTGTTGTAGATTTATTGATAAGTACAAGCTTGCTTCCACCAAAATAACCTATAAGCCCAGCAGCTGGATAAACAACAAGAGAGGTTCCTCCAACAATCAGTACATCAGCATTTCTTATATAACTTACTGTCTTTTGTATGACATCATTATCTAGTCCCTCTTCATAAAGTACAACATCTGGTCTTACCATGCCACCACATTCATCACACTTAGGTATATTAGTTTCACTGTTAACAATGTAATCAAGATCAAAGTGTTTACCACAATTCAGGCAGTAATTTCTATGAACTGAGCCATGAAGTTCCAGCACATTTTTAGACCCTGCTGCCTGATGGAGACCATCAATATTTTGAGTAATAACGGCTTTTAATTTTCCTCTTTTCTCAAGTTCGGCAAGTGCATAGTGAGCCTTATTAGGTTTAGCTTCTTTAAATATCATTTTAGCCCTGTAAAAATCAAAAAAGTCCTCTGGATGATTCTTAAAAAAAGTATGACTTAACATAACTTCTGGTTTGTAAGAATAATTGTTTTTTGTTTTATACAAACCAGTTTCTGATCTAAAATCAGGTATATTACTTTCAGTAGAAACTCCAGCCCCTCCAAAAAATACAATGTTAGAGCTGCTATCAATTATTTTTTTTAATTCTTCTATCTTATCCAATCTAAACATCTCCAAACAAAATTATTATATATATTTATATTTTATCACAACAAATAAAGAATAGGATATCCAAAAATGAATATACTATTCTTTTATATTTTATTAAATACTTGGCAACTGCAACTATTATTTGAGTATTTCTAGACTCCTTGTTCCTCTATAACTAAAATGTGGTACACTATGATGCTTTTGAATGTATTATATCAATAATATACATTAGTTCATCATCAGTAAGTTCTAATTTAAGTATTTCCTTAAAATTATTACCAGCTGCTTTTATCTTATAAAAAGTGTCATCCTTTACTATATCTCCTGTGTATTTTAAGCTGTCCTTTATAACAATTCTTTCTAATGCACATCCAACATGGAGCATTAAGTTAAGCATTTCGGAATTGTTAAATTTTATTTCTAAACTTTTCTCCACACAATCTACAAAACTTATTAATATACCAACTATTTTCTTAGAATTTAAATACGTAAGGAATTGACTTAAGCTTTCTTCGCAAATGTCCCTTACAACTATATTGTTATCATTATTTAAAGAACTTATTTTTTTATCCACTATTAATTCCTTAAGAAACTTTTCTCCCATACCATTTATGAGGTTTTCTATAGATATAAAAGGTACATCCGTTTTTGGCTTGACTACTCCTACTACCGCTATGATATTATAACTTTTATTAAGCTTAATAATTTTTTCGTTTACACCCTTTATAGATATTGGAATACACTCTATAGCTTCATTTGTGGAATCCTTTATAATATCCTGAACAATATTTTTAAGTTTAACAGCAGTGCCACTTCCTGTTGAACAAATAGTTACAACTGCCCTTTTCTTTCCAGCCTCCTTGCTGCTATCATCATATCCAGAGCTATATCCTTTAAAGTTTTTTAAGGAATTATAAAGCATATCAACATCCACTTCAAGCATATTCGCTTTTCTCACTGCCTCAAGTACTAAAGGAGTTGATACCATATCTATACATCGAACTTTAACATTGCTTTCTTTTTCTATAATAGTATCAAAGGTAGTAAGTGATCCCATATCTACTAATAATAAGATTCCCTTACCTTGATCAACCTCTTTTGCTTTTTGTATTACTTTATCTAATACAACCTTAGGACTAACCTCCAAGGGCATATTAACTGCCACAATGTTATCACTATCCCCAAGCAATTTTTGGGCTACATTGGTCATTCCTGTAGCAACATTATCGCCATGGGCTGCTACTATAATTCCAACCTTCCCCACTTTATCTTCCTCTATGGAACTAAGTAGAAGTGTCAAATACATAACCTCCATCTTAGGAACCTTTAACTTAAACTCCTTCTCTATAAGTCTAGTAGCTTCAACAGCAACACTGTATTCCTTGTGGCTATCTGAAGCAAACTCACTCATATCTGTATATTTAACTTTCTCTCCATTTTCAACTCTCTTTAAAAATGCACTTATGTGTAAACTTAAAGCATATAAAAATCTATCATTATATTTACGATTTAATTTAACTTCTGCAATATTTTTTATTTCTTCTGCAATATCAATTATTTGCTTGTCTACTATTTTTAAAAGTTTATCACGATTCTCCACATTAACACTAAATTTTTCATAAAAGCATTTAAGATGTACATTTATATCTGTAGTTATAAATTTCTTTATACTTTCATCATCCATACCTTCATTTCTAAGTACACTAGACTTATCTTCTATAATCTTATATAAATTAAAAGGAAGCTCATATTGATCCTCTTCAACTACAAGTTCTTCTTCACTATGTGGAGTTATAGTTATATGAGAGTCTACATATTTTGTTATAACCTTTATTAAATCACGCCTATTCCCAATATTAATTAGCCCATTTTTAATATTTGAAGGCAAAATCTTCAAATTCAATTCAATATCAGATTCAGAATTAATACTATTTAAAAATCCTTTTGCACATATAAGCTGTATATTAGATTTAAGCTGTCCTATATTACCAAAAGAAACACTTCCGATTAATGCTTTTACAACCTCGGACGTTATTACTATATTTTTGTTTACCCTGTTAGCTTCTTTAACAAGTAAATATCTTATAAGCGCCAATATTTCATCTATAGATCTATTTTCAAGTGGTGGAATATTTATTACTATTGGTATTCTTCTTACAAAGGTTTTCAAAAGATATGAATCTGGTTCTTCAGTAGTTGCTCCGATTATAAGTACATTTGCGCTTCTATTTCTATCTGTTTCTCCAAGCTTGTTATAGGTTCCACTATCCATAAAGTAAAAAATCATTTCTTGTCCTTCAGGTGGAAGTCTATGTATCTCGTCTAGGAATAATATACCGCCATTGGACTTTTCTATAAGCCCTGCTTTTTCCGTATCTGCCCCTGTAAATGCCCCCTTTATGTGTCCAAAAATATGTGATATGAGAAGCTGTGGATTGTTATAATAATCTGCACAGTTAAATACTACGAAAGGTGTTTTATTGTTATATTTTTTTGTGTACACTCCATACTTATACATCAAGTTTGCAAATAAAGTTTTACCAACTCCTGTTTGTCCAACAATTAAGGTATGCAGTCCATTCGGTGGATACATTATTGCCGCTTTTGCCTGTTCAACTTGATTTTTAAGACTATCCTTTGCTCCTATTAAACGTTCAAAAGGATTATCTTCATTTTTCTCTAAGTTTTTATGGAAAATTCTTTCGAACTCTGGCACTTCAAATTCTTCTTTTGAGAATTTTTTTCCTACTATTTGCTCAGCTCTTGCCTTGTCAAAATACAAAACAGGTCTTTTCTTTATTTTTATAACCTTTTTTTCACGGACAAGACTATTTAAATCACTACTTACGTTATTCCTCAAAACATTCAATTGTTGAGATATGTATACAGCGGTTAATCCACCTTGGTTTTTAAATTTCTCTTCATTGTATTTTAATGATTCTTCTTTTATAAACTCATACACCTTTTCAATTCTTTTCATTTTTTTCACCATCCTCATGGTAAATTTATATGAATATTACTTATCTTATTATACAATATAAATTGATATATAAATTACATTATATCAATAATAAGTAAAAAAAATTAAGAATAGTATTTTTTCTATCCTTAATTCTTAAAATATAAATCTTTGGTGAAACAAAAATTTTCCTTAACTGTATTTTATTATCTTCCCATTATACCGGGTTTAATCATTTGCAACGGATTTATAAGATCATTAATTTGAGCTTCTTTTAAGATACCTTCACTTAATAATATGCTCTTTACTGGCTCTCCTGTTTTTATTGCCTTTTTGGCAATTCTCGCAGCTGACCTATATCCAATATACGGACAAATAGCTGTAACTATACCCACACTATTATTAACAAGTTCACTGCATCTCTCTCTATTTGCGGTTATACCTGATATACAATTAGTAATGAAGGTATCAACACCGTTTGTAAGCATCTCTACAGCTTGAAATATATTATAAAAAATTACCGGTTCAAAAGCATTTAATTCAAGTTGGCCTGCCTCAACTGCCATATTTACAGTAACATCATTTCCAACTATATTAAAAGCTATTTGATTTATAACCTCTGGAATTACAGGATTTACTTTTCCAGGCATTATAGAAGAACCATTTTGCATAGCTGGAAGATTTATTTCCCCTATGCCAGTTCTAGGCCCAGATGACATAAGCCTTAAATCATTCGCTATCTTAGATAAATTAACTGCGCAAGTTTTTATTGCTCCAGAAATAGCACTAAAGCTGTCTAAATTTTGAGTTGCATCTATTAAATTTTCTGCCTGATAGAGCTCTATTCCAGTAACCTTACACAAATTAGGTATTATCCTCTTTATATACTTTGTATCAGCATTAATTCCGGTACCTATTGCTGTGCCACCTATATTTAAAATCTTAAGTTCTTCTTCAAGCTTCTGTATTCTATTTATATCTCTTCTTATTACAGAACTATATGCTTTAAACTCTTGCCCTAATGTAATTGGAACTGCATCTTGAAGCTGAGTTCTTCCCATTTTTATTACATCCTTAAACTCTTCACCTTTTTTATCAAAAGCATCACAAAGCTCGTTCAATTTTTTTATAACTTTTGACATTAGTTTTAAAGCTGTAATTTTCCCAGCTGTAGGTATAACATCATTCGTAGATTGCCCCATATTTACATGATCATTTGGATTTACGATATCATAATTTCCCTTTTCCCCACCTAAAATTTCTATGCTCCTATTTGCTATTACTTCGTTGGCATTCATATTCATGGAGGTTCCCGCTCCCCCTTGAATAGGATCTATTATAAAATCATCATAAAAGCTACCTTCTAGTATTTCATTACACGCAGTTATAATAGCCTCAGAAATATCTTTTTTTAATAATCCTATTTCCTCATTTGTTATAGCTGCTGCTTTTTTAACTTGAATTATACTTTTTATGAATTCTACATTAAGCTTGAGTCCCGTAATATTAAAATTATTAGCACCTCTTAAAGTTTGTACTCCATAATATGCATCTTTTGGAACCCTTTTTTCTCCTATAGAATCACTTTCAATTCTAAACTCCATAAAACATACCTCCTAAATAAGATTGCCTTTTGCTATCGAATTTCATCAGTCACTTTAAATTTAATAATGACCAAATCAATTCACTTATGTTAAATTTATATATATAATCAAATTTATATTATCACTTGTAAAATATCATTTTATCAAAATTAGCTTTTAAAAATATGTATTTTTTATTATATTGTTATTTAATACACATACATATTAGCACATTATTAAACATATTGCTATATTTAATTTAGACAAACAATTTCACTTTTAACTATCTAGATGTGAAAAAATGAAGTAAAATAATTATTGTTAAATATTTTCAAATCATTTTTTGTTATATTCAGAATTATCTGTATTAATTTTCTCTACATTTAAAAGTATACTAGCGTACATTACATAAATTTATAAAACATTTCTGAACAAAAATTATCATAGACTTTCAATTTTTAATATTTATATTTTTTTTATTTTTTATTTAAGGGACACTTTAAATTCAATATTGATCCTGATAAATTATAATTTTGCATAAGGTAACAGTATTTTGAGATGTTAAATGAAAACTATAAATCTATGCGACTATTTAAAAAAAGTGCTTACTTCTCTAAGCCAGAAATGGCAGGTATATTTTTCTACGTTTCTCTACGAAAAATTCGTTGTAAATATAATTATCAATGGAAATTAAAAGCAATATATTATGTAAAAATTTAATTGATTATAAAGATTCATGCCTAAAATTCCGTAGGTACAGAGGAATTTTTTCCTTGAACTACCGTGGGAGAGCAAAGTAACAATGCTGAAGGAACAGTTTAAAAAAATCCTAATAAATCTTGGCTCAAAAATTGTAAAATGCTTAGATACTTCAATCTGTCTGAGCGATAGCGAGTTATTGAAATATCTTAGTATTTTACAATTTTTGAGCCTTAGATTTATAGGATTTTTTTAATGTGACGAAGCATTGTTACTTCGCACTTATTCTATTTAGTGCACATACCAGTGCATTAAGTGATGCCGTATCTATATTATCTGATATTCCAACTCCAAAGTATCTTTTTTCATTGCTTTCAACTTGTATATAAGCAACAGCTTTGGAATGTGAACCAACATTTAATGCATGTTCATCATAGGATATAAACTTGCAGCCATTTATATTGTTTGAGTGCAGTGCATTAAAGAAAGCATCTACAGGTCCATTACCTATTCCTTCTATCTTTGCATCCTTTCCTCTTACAGAAATGACAGCTTCAATATCTACTGTATTTTCATCTTGTTCAACATTCTGAATTGAATGCTGTTTATAATTTTTAAGATAATACGGATCTTTTCTATCCAGATATTCTGCTTTAAAGAACTCAAATATTTGCTGTGGAGTAAGCTCTGTTCCAAGTTCATCTGATTTTGCCTTTATTATCTTACCAAACTCTGGATGCATTGACTTTGGAAGTATAAAGCCAAAATCACTTTCCATTATATATGCAGTCCCACCTTTTCCAGATTGGCTATTTATACGTATAATTTCTTCATACTCCCTACCAAGATCATGTGGGTCAATTGCAATATATGGAACCTCCCATTTAGTTCCGTTTTTTTCTTTAATTGCATGAAGTCCCTTTCTGATAGCATCCTGATGAGAGCCTGAAAATGCTGTAAATACAAGTTTTCCTGCATATGGGTGACGTTCTGGCACTGTCATTTTAGTGCACTCTTCATATAAGTCTACGACCTTGTTCAAATTTGAAAAATCAAGTTCTGGATCCACACCTTCAGAGTACATATTAAGTGCCATATTCATTATGTCAAGATTTCCGGTTCTTTCTCCATTTCCAAAAAGCGTACCTTCAATTCTATCAGCTCCTGCAAGAAGTCCAAGCTCGCTCGAAGCTGTACAAGTCCCTCTATCATTGTGAGTGTGAAGACTTACTATTACGGCTTCTCTGTTTGAAAGATGCTTACAAAACCACTCTATTCTATCTGCATACACATTCGGTGTAGACATTTCAACGGTAGATGGCAAATTTATAATCGCCTTATTATCCTTCGTAGGTTTCCATACACCAAGCACAGCTTCGCAAACCTCAAGTGCATAGTCGAGTTCAGTTCCTGTAAAGCTTTCTGGTGAATATTCAAACATAAATTTTGTATCAGGATATTGAGTTTCATATTCTTTAACAAGCTTTGCACCATATAAAGCTATATCTATTATTTCTTTTTTATCCTTCCTAAATACAACTTCTCTTTGAAGTGTTGATGTAGAATTATAAATATGAACAATAGCTTTTTTCACTCCCTTAAGAGATTCAAAGGTTTTCTTTATAAGATCCTCTCTACACTGTGTAAGCACCTGTATAGTTACATCATCTGGAATAAGTTTGTCATCAACTAATCTTCTTAAAAATTCATATTCTGTATTTGAGGATGATGGAAAACCAACTTCTACTTCCTTAAATCCAATGTCAACAAGCATCTTGAACATTTTAATTTTTTCATCAACATTCATCGGAATAGGTAAAGCTTGATTTCCATCTCTTAAGTCAACACTGCACCATATTGGTGCTTTTTCAATTTCCTTATCTGGCCACTCACGATTCTTAATATCGACCTTTGGATATTTACTGTACTTTATGTGATGCATAACAAAACACTCCCTTATAATTCATATTTTATATAGAAATCTGAAATTTTTAAATTATCATTATATTAATCTTACAAGTAATCTGTACTCTATAAAAAAAGCCTCGTCTCTAAATAAAATAAAGAGACGAGGCTAACCCGCGGTACCACTCTAATTGGTTCAAATTAAAAACCCACCTTCAACAGCGCTCCATATTATAAAATATGGTTTATACCATCTATCCTTATAACGGTGGAATTCCGTTTAACCCTAAAAGCTTCAGGCAACTGCTCACAGATGAGTTCAAAATCTAAAAATTACCGCCTCCCAGCAAACACGGCTCTCTGAAAATTCACTCGATTTCTAATACTTCTGTTCATTGCAATATTCTTTAATTAACTTATTTTGTATTTTACATTATGCATATTTAAAAGTAAACTTTATTTTTTCAAAAATAACGATTTGATTTTTTATTCTTAATTTTTTATCAATTTATTAGCTCAAATATTATTTTTTTATAGCAATTACAAAACCATCACCAATAGGAAGCATTGTGCTAAAAAGTCTATCATCATTTACAACAAGTTTATTAAATTCTTTGATAGGCTCTATAAGATTATGCCATCTTTCTTCTAAATCAAGCACTGGGAACAAAGTATCTTCTGCTGCTAGAACTCCACCATGCCTTAAAAGTTTCATGCAATCTTCAAATAAAACAGGATAAAGCCTTTTATCTACATCTTGAAAAATCATATCAAACTCTTCATCCAAGCTTGGAATTATAGTTTTAGCATCTCCTATTTTAATTTCTATTACTTCATCTAAGCCTTGTTTTCTAAAATTTTCTTCAGCTTGACGTGCTACTTTTTCATCATATTCAATTGTAACAATCTTACCACCATATTCTTTTACTACCCTTGCCATAGACGAAGCTGAAAACCCTATGCTTGTTCCAATTTCCAATATCTTTTTAGGTTTAGTTAAATATATAATCAGTTTAAGCATTCTTGCAACATCATTGTCAACAACAGGTATAAAATCTTTGAGTTCAGTTCCCTCGATAAAAGTCTTTCTGTCCATTTCACTATCATTTTTGTACAAATCCTCTATATAATTCATAATTTTATCAAAATCCATTTTTTATTCACTCCTCATTTTTTCATATAATCTTTCTAATCCCTTTAACAAATTGTCAATATCACTTTCTTCTAAAGCTGAAATAGAATCAAGCAAAAATTTGCTGCTAGCTTCTTCATTTATAGCATTAATAAGCTTTCTTCCTTCGTCCGTGAGCATTACCATGCTTATTCTTCTGTCTTCATCATTTTTTACTCTTTTGACAAGTCCTTTTTTTTCAAGTCTATTCACCTTCTCGGATACAGTATTTTGAGAATTATTAATATTCTTTGCAATATCACCTATAGTAGGCGCTGAAATCTCGTCACTAAGGTTTATTGCAAGTTCATCAAGTTCAATTAATAAGTGAAATTGTTCAAGGCTAAGATTGTACTTCTTTGCAAGCTTATGATATCTTCCATGTATCAATTCATCTACTGCACTTCTTAATTTTATTACCTTTTTTGCTTTATCAGTTTTATTCATACTCCACCTCATTTATATCGTGTAACGATTATATCTATGTACGATATATTATCATATGTAAAAACATAATGCAATCTTCTCTTACCATAAAAAGTTATTTTATCTTGCCTAGAAAATAATATACTAAAGCTCCCCCCATTGAAATAAGTACTAATATCGGATTCAAGAATTCCATAAGCTTACATTGATTTATTAAAATTTTCTGTATAAAAATTATTAAGTATTCATTTTCCGTAGGCACGGCGGAAAATGTTCCTTGCTTTTCCCCCTCTGAGTGAAGTAATGGTATTGAAAAAACAGTTTAAATAAAACTCAATAAATCTTAGGGGCAAATTGTAAAAAGCCTTAGAAATTTCAATCTGTCTGAGCGTTAGCGAGTTATTGAAATTTCTTAGGATTTTTAGAATTTGCCCCTTAGATTTATGAATTTTATTTAATGTTTTGAAATACCATTACTTCACATTATTTCATCTAGAGATTTTTGTTTTGTTTCAACTCCTAAAATAGCAATAATAAGAGCTACTACTACAAGTATAATTCCAAGTACTATAAACACAATTGTGGTATTATAATTTTTAAGTATCCATGCAACTCCATAGGGACTGAATATAGTTGCTAGCCTTCCTATAGCATTGCAAAACCCTGATCCTCTCAGCCTTACATTAGTAGGGAATAATTCTGGAACATAAATAGCAAGACCAAGTGTAAGTAATATATATATAATTACGGTTAAGAAAAATCCAAAGGTTAATATTATCCACATAACATTTTGTGAAGCATATGCATATCCAAGTCCTCCAGCTAAAAGCATAAATATAGTTAGGCACCATTTACGACCAAATTTATCTACAATAAAGCTGCCAACTAAAGCTCCAAGTGGTGCTCCTATCATCATTATAGTTGTATATCCTAAAGATTTGGAAACATTTATGCCTTTTCTTAAAAAAAATGTAGGTGCCCAGCTTACAAAAGTATATATCAATGTATTTATTGCAATCAGAACCACACATCCTACTATGGTTCTTGAAATCATATTTTTACTAAATAAATCAGAAAATTTTCCTTCATGCTTATTTGTATTCTTCTTCATGACACTAGGCTGAGGTACTGAACTCCCCAATTCTTTTTCTGCTTCATTATAAAATATATTCACTACATCCTGTGCATCCTTTTCCATCCCCTTCGATTCATACCATCTTGGAGATTCAGGCATGCTTTTTCTAACATACCATACAATTAAAGAGAATACTCCTACAAATACAAACATCCATCTCCATCCAAACCTAGGTATTATAATATATCCTAAAAATGCAGCTGCTGGGGTAGAACAATTTGTTATAAGAGAAAGCATAGATACCCATTTTCCTCTTGTCTTCGATGGCACAAATTCCGCAAGCAGCGCGTATCCTGTAACAATTTCAGCACCAAGACCAATTCCCATTATTCCTCTACAAGCTATCAAAAAAATCATATTAGGTGAAAATGCTGCCACAAGAGATGCTCCTCCAAATATTAAAAGATTAAGCTGATAAGAAAATTTACGACCAAAGCTGTCTCCCAAAAATCCAGTAAGCAGCGAGCCTACTAAAAGACCTACAAAAGTTACAGAAATAAAAGCAGCATTTAAGCCAATGTTTGACCATCCACTCTTTAACAATACCCCTAAAACCCCTCCTGCTAAATATACATCAAAGCCATCTAAAAATATTCCAAGACCTATAAGCCATAATATTTTATAATGCAGTTTAGATACCGGGACATAATCCATTTTTTCAGAAATATAACCAACTGATTCCATTAAAAGACCTCCATCCAATGAGTTCAAATTTAATTTTTTAATATATAATTTCACTGGCCAGTAAAAATTATTTTCTAAATTAAGCATAAAAAATAGACCTTTCCATGGGGCGAAAGGTCTATCGCGGTACCACCCAAATTTATTACTTAAGGCATCTAAAACAAATAATAAGGTCTTGTTGCAAGATAATTTTGCGTAATACTAGGCAGTCTTAGCTGGTTCAGTTGGCGAAATATTACGCAAAATTAATCGCTATATGTCCCCATTATTTTTTTGAAGATGACTCCATGTAGTTTAACGGCTTTGCCCGGCACAACCCTACTAATTTCAGATCGCAATTTAAGGGTGAGTTTCAATATAATATAGCTATGCTTTTTCATCATGCGCACTCTCTTTAAGGTATATTTATATTTACTTGTCCCTATCATCATTTTTAAAATATTATTCTCTTCAAGTTTATTTTGTATTTTACTTTACGTCTTTACAAAAGTAAACCAAGTCTTCCTAAAAATAATGATTTTGCTTTTTATCACCGTTTTTTTATTAATTTATTATTTTAAGTATTGTTTTTTTACATCAATTCTACAAACTAATTTTTCGCTTTGTCTATATTATTTACATAACTTTGCTTTTATTTTTACTTGGAATATGCAAATATTAGTAATCAAAAAGCCATTATATTTAAAACAATATATTTTAAGTCAGTATATTTTTGTGGAAGATTTTCTTTAACACCGAGCATTTGTAGTGAATTTACTAAATTTCCAAGCTTGCTAAATTTATACCAATCAGATGGCAAACTTCTTTTAGAAGAGTTATTATATGTTTCCTTAAATATTCTACTATAGATATAACTGTTGTTTCATTAATGCCTATATTATAAAAAGGTATAGAGCGTCCACACAAGTTATACATTATCTAGACTCCTTTCCCACTTGAAAATTCCGTAGGTACGGAGGAATTTTTTCCTTGCACTATCATAGGAGCGAAGTAACAAATTTGAAGGAGTGATTTAAATAAAATTTTAATAAATATTAGAGCCTAATCCTTAAAAGGCTTAGAACTTTCAATTGTTTGAACAACGTGAGTTTATTGAAAGTTCTTAGCTTTTTAAGGATTAGGCTCTTAGATTTATTAATTTTATTTAACACTCCAAAAATTTATTACTTCGCCTGTTCTATACTTTTAAATGATATGGGTACATAGAGATAACTGTATTATCATATTTAAGAAGAGCTTCTCTAAGTATCAAACCCGTATGGTTGTGCAGGAATTGTCCTCCCCAACCAGTAGTCATAAACTGAGGTAAAACAACTGTCACCTTCTCATTTTTATCTGCTGCTTTAGCTATTATACCTATATACTCAATAAGTGGATTAATAACAGCTCTATATGGAGAATACTTACATACTAAGAGTATATCTGTATTAAGCTCCTTCCATCTTCCTTGAAGTTTTTCTATATACGCCTTATTAGGAGATACACTAAGTGCTATTACATCTGGTGTTATGCTTCTAGCATATTTAAGAGCTCCCAAAGTTGCCTTATTTAAGCTTGAAATAGGAACCACTATAATATGATTAAAATGATCATTTATTTCAAAGTTTTTAAGCTCATCCTCACTTGTCCTAAGCCCATCAGCTACCTTGTTATAGTGTTTCTTAATTTTCATCATCATATATGAAAGTATAGGAATGAGTAGTATTACAACCCATGCACCCTCTTCAAATTTTACAGACATTATAACTACTGTTGTTACAAGGGTTATTACTGCTCCCAAGCCATTAATAATTTTCCCCTTAAATTTTCCAGGCTCAGTACTTCTATTCCAATGTACAACCATTCCTGTCTGTGCTAAAACAAATGATAAGAAAACTCCAACAGAATATAGGTTGATTAACAAATCCGTATTTGCTTTGAAAATTAAAGTTAGGACACAAGCTATAAAAGTTAAAAATACAATTCCATTTGAATAGCTAAGTCTTTTTCCTCTCGTAGCAAAGCTTCTTGGCATATAGCCATCTCTTGCAATTACAGACATAAGCATTGGGAATCCGGTAAATGCAGTATTACATGCCATTATAAGTATAATTGCAGTAGTTATTTGTATGACATAAAACATAAAAGTTCTGCCTCCAAATACAGCAAAGGCAATCTGAGATAATACTGTAACCTTACTATTTTCAAAATATACTGCATGATAAAATCTAGCAAGAATAGATGTACCACCAAATATTAAAAATATAGTAGTAATAAGAAGAAGCATTACTTTAATAGCATTTTTTTGACTTGGCTCCTTAAAGTTAGGCACCGAGTTACTTACAGCTTCTATTCCTGTTAATGCAGAGCATCCTGATGAAAATGCTCTTAAAATTAAGAATACTCCAATCTGCCCACCTGATTTAACAACTTCATGAACCATAGGCTGTGTTGTCACACCATACATAGAATATCTAATAAGTCCATATACAATCATAAAAAGCATACTAAATATAAATAAATATGTTGGTATACTAAATATTTTTGAAGATTCTCCAACTCCTCTTAAATTAAGAATAGTTAAAACAATTATAAGTACTACAGTAATAACAACCTTATAATCATGAAGCGATTGAAATGCTGATGTAATAGCTGCTACACCTGCACTAGCACTAACTGCAACGGTTAGTATATAGTCAAGAAGAAGTGCTGCTCCTGCTATAAGCCCTGGTGCAACTCCAAGATTTTCCTTAGCAACTATATATGCACCACCGCCATGGGGGTAAGCTTTTATTATCTGTATATAAGAAATTCCAAGTATAATGAGTAAGCCTATTATCATAAAAGATACAGTGCCTAGCCACTGATAGGAAAGAACTCCTATTACAGGCAGCAAAACAAGCAAAATTTCCTGTGCTGCATAAGCAACAGAAGAAACTGCATCACTGGCCATTACAGCAAGTCCGAAAGGCACATTGTATTTTTCACTAGCACTTTGTTCGTTTGCCAACGGCTCACCTATAAGTATATCAAGAAACTTTTTTAACATTTTTATCCTCCTTAGTAATACAAATAAAAAATATTAATTTAGGGTTTTTGTATATGTAGACTATTATAATCATTTTAATTATAATATCAATTATAATTTATAAAATTTTAACATTTTCATAATAAACGAAAAAAATGTCCCCCATTAATATCAATTTGATTATTTCAAGGGGCACTTAGTATCATTTTATCAATTTCGGCGTTGTTTTTGTAACCTTTTCTATTTCAAGGCACATATTTTATCCCATATTTCAGTATATTTTCTCTTTAAATTAACTATTTTAAAAGTATTATTGCTTACAAAAGTTTGAGTTGTTTCTCCATCCGCAATTACTTTATTATCAGTTTTTCTTATAACATCGTATTTTAATACAACCTTAATAGGGGAAAGTTCTTTAAGGGAAGTTTGAATAGTAAGTTCATCTGCATATGTAGCAGCATCATGATACTTACATCTTGTTTCTACTATAGGCATCATTACTCCCACATTTTCCATATCCTTATAACTAATTCCTGCTTCTTTAATAAAATCTTCTCTTGCAACCTCAAAGTATATGTAATAATTAGAATGATACACTATTCCCATTTTATCTGTCTCTGCATATCTAACTTTAACATTAGTATTACTCTTAAACATATTTTCCCCTCTTTTTTAATTTCTATGTAGTTTGACGCTCTATTAATTCTATAGGTAAAATATTTTCTGTTTTAACCTCTTTGCCATCTATTTGATCTATAAGAAGCTTCACAGACATTTTTCCCATTTCTTTCAGCGGCTGTCTAATAGTGGTTATCCGAGGAACAATTAAAGATGCAAGATCAATATCATCATAGCCTACTATCTTTAAGTCCTTTGTTATTTCTTTGCCAATAGAATTAGCTACTTGTATAATGGATGCTGCTATCATATCACTGCTGGCAAATATTCCATCTATATCAGGATGCTCTTCAAACATGTTGCGCACTAGCTTTATGTAATTTTCAAAGGTATCTAATTTTGTTTGTTTAACTACAAAATCTATATCTTGCTCCTTTACAATATCCATGAATGCATTATACCTTTTATTGGCCGGAGTATTGAGCTCAAGAGTACCACTTATATGAGCAAGCTTTTTACAGCCTTTCTTAATTAAAAGCTTTGTAGCTAAGGTACCTCCCTTGTAATTATCAGAGGTTATAAATGGTATATTACCAGAAAGATTTCTGTCAAAAGTTATTATAGGCAACTTCTGTTTTGAATACTCTGCTGTCTCAAGAGTATGACTTCCCATTATTATACCATCAACTTGATTTCTTTTAAGCATATTTATATAATCTTTTTCTTTAGCCTTATCTCTATAAGAATTGCATAACAATATCTTGTATCCATTTTTATATGCATAATATTCAACATAATTAGCAAGTTTGGCAAAAAACGGATGTGATACATCTGGAATTATAAGTCCTATAATATTAGATTTTTTTCTATACAAGGATCTTGCCACTTCATTTGGCTGATAATTAAGCCTTTCCATAGCCTCATTAACTTTTTCTCGTGTTTCTTTACTTATGTATCCTTTATTATTAAGCACTCTCGAAACTGTTGTAACAGCTACTCCTGCTAACTGAGCCACATCCTTAATTGTTGCCATAAAAACACTCCCTAACCTTAAGTTAAAGTACACTTAATTATATAATATTGAAGTAAACTTGTCTATTAAAATTACATTTATGTTAGATAGTAGTATTGAATATAAAACAAATAGAGAAATAAGCATAAGAAGAATACATAAATCCAAAAAACATCCATAAATTGACTTTTTGCAATTTACCATAACCTTATACCAATTTCTCTTCAGTTGCGGAAGAATATGTGTATATATGCTGTAAAACATATTCTTCCAAATAAATATATTGTTTTCTAATACGGGGATATAATTTTCAAATTTTTTATCTATCTTATACTTTCCATCTTCCTTAATCCCATAAATTTCAAGCAGAATTTGCTTTCCATTTATAATATAAGTACTCTCTATAAATTATATATACTTTTTATTTCTTCAAGCACTGGAAGTTCTACCACAGCTCCAGTATATTTAAGCTTATAAGCACTTACTGCAAATCCAAGCTCTAGAGCTTTTTTTATGCTATAACCTTTTATTATGGCTGAATAAAATCCAGACCAAAATGCATCTCCTGCTCCTGTAGTATCAACAACCTCAGTAGCCAAGGTATTAAATTTTATGGTTTCAGTTCCATTTGAAGCTATTGCTCCTTGTTCCCCAAGTGTCATTACTACAAATTTAGCACCAAGCTCGAGAAATTTCTTAATTTGATTCTCAAGGGTATCTTTACCAAATATTCTTTCTGCATCATCCTCTGATGGCTTTATAATATCAACCATGGGAATTATTTCTTTTACGTATTGAGTTCCTTCTTCGCTCTTATCCCAAATCATTTTATGATAATTAGGATCAAAGCCAATAATAGTACCATTCTTTTTACATTCTTCAATAATTCTAAATATAGTTTCTCTAGAATTTTTTCTTGAAATAGGCCAACAAGAAAAATGTACAATCTTTGAATTCTTCACAATGTCGGCTATTTTAGGGCTAAAACACAAATGATAATCTGCTTCTCTATAAAATATTGGTATAGGAGTAGCTTTACTTTTGGTAACTAAAACCAAACTTGTTGAATAATCAACCATATCAACATAGTCAGTATTAATATTTGCACTTTCAAGCTTTTTTATTAAAAATTTTCCTAGGTTATCCCTTCCAACTGCTGAAACAACACACGAATTTATACCTAATTTTTTTACATTCATTGCTATGTTGGCAGGTGATCCTCCAAAGAACTTATTGTAGCTATCTGATTCAAAGTTTTCTCCATAATCCTTTGATATCATATCAATTAAAAGTTCACCTACAGTAAGAACATCATTCTCTTTTTCTTTAAACACTATATTATCTTCAAATTCAAACATTTTTTCCACCACTTTACCATTTATTATTGAAGCATATAAACTCTGCATTCGTATGGTTTTAATTTTATTTTTTCTATTTTACTATCATCTACATCATAATTACTGATTATCTTTTGAGAGAAATTGTATTTAATATCTTCCGGCAAATTAAATACTGGTTCATTTTTGCTGAAATTACATATAACAAGCAGCTTTTTACTATCCAAAGTCCTTGTATATGCATATATTTCTTTATCATCTTCTAAAATCAAATCATATTTACCATACACAACTATTTCGTTTTCTCTTCTTATTTTTATCAACTCTCTATAGTAATTAAATATAGAATTTGGATTGTTTATTTGGGTTTCTACATTTATTTCTTTATATCTAGGGTTCAGTTTTATCCAAGGTTTAACTTCTGGCTCCGTAAATCCTGCATTTTCACAGCTATTCCATTGCATTGGGGTACGTGCATTATCTCTTGAAAGTTCATGAAGATAATTCATAAAACTATCTTTATCCCTACCTTTTACTTCTACTTCTTCCTTATACCGATTTATAGCACTTATGTCTCTATAATCTTCTATGGTTTCAAAGTGAACATTAGTCATACCTATTTCTTCACCTTGATATATATAAGGAGTTCCCTGCTGCATATGAAGGCATGTACCAAGCATCTTAGCAGACTTCTCCCAATATTCCTTGTCATTTCCAAATCTAGATACAACTCTTGCTTGGTCATGGTTATTCCAGTAAAGACTGTTCCATCCACCATTCTCAAGACCCTTTTGCCATTTTGTAAATACCTTCTTTAATTTTATTAAGTCAAAGGGCTGTTTCATAGCTTTCGATTCATCTCTATCAATATCCATATGCTCAAATTCGAATACCATGTTTAATTCATTTCTATCTTCTCCAACATACTGCATGGCAATTTCAGGAGTTACTAATGGAGTTTCGCCAACAGTCATTATGTCATACTTACTTAAAACTTTTTCGTTTAACTCCTTAAGATATTCATGAACTCTTGGTCCATTCATTACTATAGGATCTTTATCACCATAGAGACTTCCTTCTGCTTTAACTCCATCTGGAAAGGTCTGATCTTTAGAAATCATATTTATAACATCCATTCTAAAACCATCAATACCTTTATCTAGCCAATATTTAACTAGCTCTTGGACTTCTCTCCTAACCTCAGGATTTTCCCAATTTAAATCTGGTTGTTTTCTTGAAAAACAGTGTAAGAAATACATGTTAGTATTCTCATCATATTCCCAAGCTGAGCCAGCAAATGCTCCTCCCCAGTTGTTTGGTTCCTTTCCATCCTTAGGATCCTTCCATATATAATAGTCTCTGTATTTATTATCCTTAGATTTTCTACTCTCAATAAACCATTTATGCTCATCTGAAGTATGGTTGACCACCAAATCCATAAGAATTTTTAAACCTCTCTTATGTGCTTCATCAAGTAATTTATCAAAGTCTTCCATAGTCCCAAACTCGTCCATTATGTCTCTATAATCACTTATGTCATATCCATTGTCATCATTAGGAGATTTATATACGGGGCACAGCCATATTACATTAGCTCCTAAAAGCTTGATATAATCAAGCTTTTCTATTATTCCCTTTAAATCTCCTATTCCATCTCCATTCGTATCTCTAAAGCTTCTTGGATAAACCTGATAAACAACACTTTCTTTCCACCAGCTTTTTACCACATTATCACCCCACAATTATTTTATAGATCCTTGAAGTACACCATTTATAATGTGCTTTTGCAAGAATAAGTAAACTATTATTACAGGGATAATCGTGAGCATAAGTCCTGCCATTGATAAACCATAGTCAACTGTATAAGTTCCGTAGAAGTAATAAGTTGAAAGTGGTAAAGTTCTTTGATCTGGGACCATAAGTACTAGAGAAGGTAACAAGAAGTCATTCCATATCCATAATATATCAAGTATTAATATTGTCATTGTAGTTGGCTTCAAGAGCGGAAATACTATTTTCCAAAAAGTTTGAAGCTGTGAGCATCCATCTATCATAGCTGCTTCTTCAAGTTCTTTAGGTATACTCTTTATAAATCCATGATACATAAATACAGCAAGAGCTACTCCAAATCCAAGATACATGTATATGAGTCCCCATTTACTGTTTAGCATGTTAAGAGAGCCATATATCTTAACAAGAGGTATCATTATTCCTTGGAAAGGTATTATCATAGATGCAACCATCATTAGAAAGACAGCATTGTTGAATTTCCAATTTCTTCTTGCAAGTATATATGCTGTCATAGCAGATAAAACAACTATAAGTACAACGCTAACAGAAGTTACTATTAATGAATTTACAAAACCATGCATATAATCCATTTTTTCAAACGCACTTGCATAATTTGCAAAACTTATTTTCTTTCCTAGAGTCAATGGGTTAATTAAAATCTCCGGATTGTTCTTTAAGGAATTAAATAGTACAAATAAAAATGGAACTAAATAAACAAACAATAAAACTGCAAGAATAATTGTCTTTATAATATTTGCTATAAGTCTTTGCCTCTTCATTAGCTTTCCACCTCCATTTTTTTACTGAAGTAAACTTGAGCTACTGTTATAACTGCAACCATTAAGAACAAGAAGAATGCTTGAGCCTGTCCTACTCCGTATTGCTGTGACAAGAACGCCTTCTGGTAAACTGTCATAGCTATCATTTGAGTTGCACCATAAGGTCCACCCTTTGTAAGTGACAAGTTTACATCGTATATCATGAAACATCTTTGAAGGGATAAGAATATGCATATTGTAAAGGATGGAATCATCATTGGAAGTATTATACTTCTCATTTTTCTAAAACTGCCCGCTCCATCTATATCTGCTGCTTCTAATATATCCTTTGGAACTCCCATAAAGCCTGCTATATAAATAATCATCATATATCCTGAATATTGCCATACTCCAACTATTACTAGTGTCCAAAACGCTTTTTTAGGATCAGCAAGCCATGAAGAAGAGAATATAGTAAGATGTAGGGTTTTTCCTATATAAACAAGTACATTTGAGAAAATAAACTGCCATACATAACCAAGCAAAATACCTCCAATAAGGTTTGGTGTAAAGAAACCACTTCTAAATACATTTTGAGCCTTTACTCCGCTTGTTAAAATATATGCTAGTAAAAATCCAATTCCATTAGTAAGTATTACAGTAAAAAATACATATTTTAATGTTAGTAAAAATGATGTCCAAAATACCTTATCTTTAAAAACTTCTAAATAGTTTTTAGCTCCAACCATTGAATGAGTGGAAGAAATACCATTCCAATCAGTAAAAGTTAAATATATACCAAATATAAATGGTAGTATAATTACGGTAAGAAATATGAATGTAGTTGGTCCTGCAAATACTAAATAAGTTTTTAACTTTTGTAAAAAATTCTTTTCCTGATTCATAGTTACCATCCTTTCCTTTATAAGATTTCTAGATAATTTTATTTATTTTAAATATTGTGGGATTATTAAAAATTCATAATGGGATATCTTTGTAGTATTTGCCTTAAAAAAATGGAAAGGGCCTAAAGCCCTTTTCATTTTGGTAATAATTCTACCGAAGTAAGCTTAGAAATGCTTATCCTCTATTTTTTATAACTTATTTTACAGTTTTCCAGTATGCTTGAATTTCATTAGCTAAAGCTGCTTTATCTTCTTTGTTTCCAACATATTTTTGCATAGCTGCTCCAACTTTTGTTCCGTGATCTGAAGGTAAAACTGTCATAAATTCTATTGTGTTCTTGCTATTCATGTGATCTTTTATTGATTTTGATAAAGGATCATTAGGTGCTAATGTTATATTTTTGAATGCAGTAATTATGCTAGCTTTATTAACCATTATGTCTTGACCATCTTTATCATAAACTAACCAATTTAAGAATTTCTTAGCTGCTGCTTGT
Organism: Clostridium neuense; assembly: GCF_045310695.1. Classification (NCBI taxonomy): domain Bacteria; kingdom Bacillati; phylum Bacillota; class Clostridia; order Eubacteriales; family Clostridiaceae; genus Clostridium; species Clostridium neuense. Next base: position 19,745 of record NZ_JBJIAA010000026.1, on the reverse strand, counting down.
TGATCAGCATTATTGTTTGTTTTATCTAAACCTATATATTTTGTAACACCTACTGCTATTCCACTGTTGCCATAGTCATCAGCATTATTGCTTACAGGAACTGGTATAAATCCAAAGTCTTTGTTGTCTCCTGAAAATTGTTTAATTTGTGGCCAAGCCCAGTTTCCCATGAACCAGAAACCAACTTTACCTTCTCCAATGTACTGTTGATCCTTTTCATAAGTAGCTGCTAATGCATCGCCTTTATCTATATTGTATTTCTTCAATACATCAAGAGTTGCTATTAATCCATTAAATTGTTTGTTCTGAGCTAAATTAACTTTTCCTGCTTTTAAATCGTCTAAGAACTTAGCATTATCTTTAGAATCCTTAGATTGTGTTGCATATGATGTTCCAAAGAAATGTGATCCAAGAGACCAATCCATTGGTGAAAGAGCAACTGGTGCTACTCCTGTAGCCTGCACCTTTTTAAATGCTTCTTCTAAATCGTTAGTTGTTTTTATTTTTGTTGGATCTACTCCTGCTTTATCAAGAACTTTCTTATTGTATATTATACCGTCACCTTCAACTGTAAGTGGGAAACCCATTGTTTTTCCATCAAGTTTAACAGTATCAAGACTTCCTTCTTGTGCATCCTTAACCCATTTTTCATTTGATAAATCAGCAAATTTATCTTTAAACTTTATAACATCACCTGGATCAACTATTGCTAATGCTGGTGCATTTTGTGAAGAATACATTGTACTCAATTTTTCAAATGGTGGCTGACCAGCTGAGCATGCAACAACATCTATTGTTATATTAGGATTGGCTTTTGAAAAAGTTTTCACTGCCTCTTCCAATTGTGATTGAATTTCTCCTTTTGAGTTCATAATACTTATTTTGACTTTTTTAGATGAACCGGATGATCCACTGCTACTGCTGCTAGTTCCACAACCTACTAATAGTGAACTTGTAATTGTAAATGCGGCTAATAACGATAATATTTTTTTACATTTCATGTTTTTTTCCCCCCATATTTTGATTTGTTTTTTATGTAAACATTTACTCGATGATTTTATTATATACGCTTCTTTTTTATATGTCAACCGTTTTCATATAATTTTTTATAAATATTATCCGTTTCCATATGTGCAATGATACATATAAAGAAAGAATTGTTGAAAAATAAAGACAATTCTGCTCTAATGCTAGATATCTTGCTGAAATCAAGAGTAAAAATAAAAATCCCATAATTCTTTGTTCATTAATAATATGAGCCTTACGATTACTCTCTATGTGTATGTTTCTCGTTTTCTAGGTTCAGTGAAGTAATATTAAGCTGAGATTGTTTATCTATAACTCTAATGACTGACTCATAAAAAAGAATACCTATATTTTTTCAAATACTCCCTATAAAACAATAATCAAGGACCTTAACTACTTTAGCTTTTTTTCAAAAAACTTTTTAATTTCCTCTCGCAGCTCTGCCCTTTGTCCAATTGTTTCATAGCCATGAGAAGCGTTCTCTATAAGGTGCAGCTGAACCTTCTCATATTTCTTTGCATATTTTATAGAGTAATGATATGGAACTATAACATCATCTTTACCATGAGTAATAAGTACATCGTTTTTATATGCAGATATGGTTTCAGAAATATGAAGATTTTTAATATCCTCAGTAAACTCTCTTCCAACTTTGTTTCCTCTAATATCTACATATCCATCCTTCTCTATATTTTCTAAACTAATATCTGTTAATGACTTGTTGTCCACAATATCATCGTACAAAGAAAATCCTGGAGAACATAAACACATCGCCTTAATGTCTGCTTGCCTTTTTGGTGCTAGAAGACTTGCTATCAATCCTCCCAAGCTATATCCAATCAGACCAATTCTATTCGGATCAACAAAATCTAACTCTTTTACAAAATCCAATATTGTTTCACCATCTGCAATTTCAGATTGTAAACACATATCCTCAAAATTGCCATCACTTTCTCCACTACCAACAAAATCAAATCTAGCACTTGCTATCCCGCTTTGTTCTAATTCTTTTGATATTCCTGTAAAAATTCCGCCTTCCATTCTGTTTCCGGTAAATCCATGAAACATTATTACTATTGGAGCCTTACCACTTATATTTTCTGGTTTATGTATCATTCCTCTTAAAATATAGCCTTTTCTTTGACATTCCGCATAAATCTGCATATTTACCACATCCTTTAATTAATGATTAGAATATCATTCTTGTAAACCTTTACTTAATTTTATTATATACAGTTTTAAAATGTATGTCAACCGTTTCCATATAATTATTTTAACGCATTAGTATATTTATTTATTATCTTTACTATAATATAGATGTATGCTCTTCCCCCAAATAGAAAATTATACATACTATAGATAGACAACATGAAAGTATGAAATGACCAACACCAAGTTTATCCTAAAAACTAATATTTTACTTAGAGAAACGAAAGGTAAATTTACCTTCACTGTGTTCTGTACTCTGTCAGTTGTGCTCTGAGTTAAACCATAATTTAACAGTATGAATATGGCATTATGAACTTTAATAGTTGAAGCGGTTTATCTATAGTGAAACTACTGCGAAGCTTAAACTATTTATGTTTCAAGATACCAATTTCCAAGGGATTATTGTACATAAGTAGTTTGTAATTGAGCTAGTCTCACTATATAAAAGAATAAATTTGGAGTTTTAATTTCTATTTTATTCCATTTTTTTATGAATTCATTGTTAATTTTACTTTGTTGTGCTATCATATTAAATTGTAAGGTGGTGGTAATTTATGATGAATACAATCCCAGATAATAAACTAAAGAAGATAAATTATTACTGGCAGGATATTTTGGATTACACAACTCATGATAAGTCCTATACATCTCAGGTAACCTCAGATCATAAATTGAATCAATCTAATAAAGTATCCATATATCATATAAACAAAAGATCCTTTTTAAAAGTTGATCCTTTACTTTATGATGAAGTAAATAAATTTATAGAAAGTTATTACTCTTATAAAAACGTTAATGCAGATTGTTTTATAAATGAATATGGAGATAATGTTTCTAATATCGTTACTAACTATATATACTATCTTTCTGAAAGCACTTTAATACATGACATATATGATTCTAGTTATACTATTAGGGCTCTTACTTTTTCAGACAAAGAATTATTTGAAAATTTCAAACATAATTGCTCTAAAGAAGATTTTGAAAAAGTAAAAATTGAATTATCTGCTCCATTGGTTTTAGGATGTTTTCATAATAACAATTTAATTGCAGTAGCAAGTCTATTGTATACTAAAAATAATATTGCAGATATAAAGCTTATTACTCTTAAAAATTACAGAAAAAAAGGCACTGGAAAGCTTCTTTGTAAATCCATTTGCCTTAGCGGACTTTCTAAAAATAAGATACTCCAATTTAAATTTTCAAAATCCGATGTAGCTTTAAAAAGGATAGCAGAACTGCTTGGATTCAAGTTGTATGTTATAGAAGAAAGCTTTATGCTGAACTTAAAAAAATAAGGCTTACCAAAATTCTCAAATTCTAATTTGAGAATTTTATAAGTAATCTAAAAAAAGCATAGCAATGGTTAATTTTCTTTTGTTTCACTACAAAAAATCTTTAAATATAACAGGAGCTATGCTCTTGTTATATTTTTTACAATCATTTTTCACAGAAAAGCTTAGAACAATACACATTCACTCTACTCTTTACTTTGAATTAAATTCTCGTTTTTTTAATTTTAATAATAAAGCATACCCAAAGTGCTATTCCATCAAAAGCCCATTCTATAAGTGTAATCCACCAAACATAATATATAGGTCTTTTTAAAATATAAATAAAAATAAAAGTAAGTGGAAGTCTTATTATACAGGATGATATAGATGTAACGATAAAAGGTGTTTTTGTATCGCCCATTCCTTTAAGCGCACCAGAAAAATTCATAGAAAGTGCTATTGCTGGTTGCTCAAAAGCTCCTATAGCAAGGCATATAGAGGCATAATACAAAATTTTTTCTTCTCCTATAAAAAATCCAACGAGGAAGTGAGAAAAAAACAGAAATATAACTGCAAAAAATGACATCATAAAAAATGAATAGTAAAAACATTCATAGGTGCACTTTTTTAAATCTCTAAGATTCCTTCTTCCATAGTTAATTCCTACAAGCGTAGTTACTGCCGCTCCAAAGCCTGTCCCAGGCATAAGTGATACTGCTTCTATTGAATTTGCAATCTCATTAGCTGCAAAAGCAACAGTTCCAGCCCTCATTATTATAAATGTGCACGCAAGTCTGCTTAAGCTATATGCTGCTTCTTCACCAGAGGATGGTATTGATAATTTTAAAAGTTCAATTATCTTCTTTATTTTTATCTTAAATACTATATTTATATTTATAGCTCCTGGTACTTTTACTACATAATGATAATCTATAAGAAATCCTAAAAATTGTGATAAAGCTGATGCTATTGAAACTCCAAGTACAGAGGATACATTAAATATATTTGAGAATATAAACACAAAATCAAATATAATCTTAAAAAGGCCAACATACAATGAAATTTTAAATGGTTCTACACTATTTCTATAGCTCCTTAATATAGAATTTATAACATTAATATTCATGCTAAAAAATAGTGAAATTGAAAACATCCTAAGTACTCCACAAGTTTGATTTAATGCTGCTCTTTTTACTCCAGATATAATAAGTATTTTTTCAGCATTAAAGAAAATAATTATGACAGTAACTGCTGATACTATTATTCCAAGAAAAAATCCCATCTCAGCATATTCCTTTGCTTGTATGTATCTTTTTGCACCATAGCTTTGAGCTGCCAAAGTTGTTACTCCTATACAAACTCCTGTAAAAATAAATATATTTAAAAAAGTATTGTATATATTATTACATATTCCAAACTGTGATACCTCGTTTCCTCCTCCATACTTTCCCACAAGCATCATATCTAGTATATATAAAAAGTTATAAACCGTTAATTCTAAAACCACTGGTAATGATACATCTAAAACCTCTCTTATTATTTTTTTATCCCTCACTATTTACCTACCAAAGTTATTGCTCATATTTTAAAATATATTAAATTTAAAATAATTAATTACTTTTTATAGTATTTTTAATGTACCTTTTAGGAAATAATAATACTCGTATACTAAATTTTAAGAGGTGGTTAACTTGAAAAAAAAGGCAAAGGCAGTATTTATTTTATCAATTATGTTTTTAACAATATTTCAAAGTATAAATCCCCTAAACATATATGCAATTAATAAAAATCCTATTGTAGAACCTAATAAAGATTATAAAGAAATAGCAAAAAAAGAGCTAGAAAAAATATATGGTCAAAGATCTAAAGCATTTATATCATTGGACTTAAAAAGTCTTGTTCCACTTTTTGACACCTCTCAAAACTATGGAAAATGGTCTTTAGATCACGAAATTAAACGTATTAAATATTTAAATGAATGGAGCTACAGAAGAAACATAAAATTTACAGATATAACTTCTTCTATAGATTTAAAAAGAGTTAAACACTCCGGCAACAAATTGCACGTTTATCTAATAGAAGTATTCAAGCTTAATTATATGTATAAAACAGATTCAGATCCTGTTAACAACTCATTTTCTATTGGTCTGCGACACAGTATAGATTTAGTAAATAAAAAAAATAATTGGGTTGTATATAACGATTGGTATACTGATTGTTTTGAGGATGCCTTAGCCTTGTATAAAGGAGACTTAACTATTCCAGATACAAGTAAACTTAAGGTTCATGACCTTTCAAATAGTCCCAAAAACATTGATGAAATGCTTTGGGGTAACAACAGAAGAATAAGAATGGTTCAGTATGCCGATAAATATTATCTTAACTACAATAAAAAATATTTAGATTTTACAGGCATTGGAGGTGATTGCACAAATTTTGCCTCTCAAACTTTAAGTGACAAAGAAGGTGCTGCGCTAAAATATAATGGCGGCTGGCATTGTGCTAAAGGTCAAGGTAGCAAAGCTTTTGTAAATACTGATGCCTTTAAAAATTACCTTATATATAGTGGAAGAGGTAGAATAATAAAGGTTGGAACCTTTGAAAATTTAATTAAAAAAACAAATTACTATCCTGAGGGTGCTATTTCAAAGTTGATTCCAGGTGATCTCATAGCCTATGACAAAAAAAATAATATAGATCATTTTGCAATAGTAACCAGTTTCGATTCTCATGGTTACCCTCTTATAAATTCACACACAACAGATAGGTATCATGTTCCATGGGATCTTGGATGGGCTAATAGCAATATTAAGTTTCACCTTATACACACTTACTTACATTAAATATATAAATCCACAGTAAGTGTAACTTAAATACTAGCTGATGAATAGTATATTGTGTATCACTTTCAAAAGGGGAGCGCTATGCAAATACTTTCAACAATACTTTTCGTTTTATCAGCTAGTACAGATAATTTTGTTGTTGGCTTGTGCTATGGTATAAAAAAAATCAAAATAAATTTATTAATCAATTTACTTATAGCAATAATATCAGCAGTCGGAACCGCTTTATCAATGGAGTTAGGAAGCTTTATCGGTATTTTTGTACCTACAGGCTTTACCAATATACTTGGAAGCGGCATTCTTATTTTAATAGGTCTTTGGGCTATCATCGGTGAATTCCGACAAAACAAAAAATCATCTAAATCAACCGAAAAAAATAGCCTGTCAAATATAGAAGATATTCTCTCTAATCCAGAAAACGCAGATAAAGATACTTCTGGAAGCATAGACTTAAAAGAATCCTTTTCACTTTCTATTGCTCTTGCTTTAAATAACATGGGGCTTGGAATAGGCGCAAGTATATCAGGTTTAAACATAATACTTACTACAATTTTAACCTTTTTTATAAGCATAGTTACAATTTCCCTAGGTCTCACAATAGGCAACAAATATTTATCAGATAAGCTCGGTAAATATGCAGCCGTAATTTCAGGCTTAATCATTATATTACTAGGTATTTATGAAATGCTAGCAAAGTAACAGTATCTTGAGATGTTAAATGAAAACTATAAATCTAAGGCAATGATTTATTAGCTTTCATTTAAATCACCTCTTCAATACTGTTACTTCACTAATCCAGAAATGCAAGGTGGATTTTTCTCCGTTTCTCTACGAAAAATCAGCCGTAAACATAGTTAATCAATAGAAATTAAGTACAATATATTGTACTGAAATTATTGGTTACAAAAATTCACACCTAAAATTCCGTAGGTACGGAGGAATTTTTTCCTTGTACTGCTGTGGCAGCGAAATAACAATGTTGAAGGAACAGTTTAAAAAAATTCTAATAAATCTTGGTTTAAAAATCGTCAAATACTTAGATATTTCAATCTGTCTGAGCGATAGCGAGTTATTGAAATATCTTAGTATTTTATGATTTTTAAACTTTAGATTTATAGAATTTTTTTAATGTGACAAAGCATTGTTACTTCGCTCTTTATTTTATTTTCTTAAATCTCCACATAAGACTTGAAAAATCTTCTCTTATTATTGGTATACTCAAGCCTACATTCATGAGTTCATCTCCATAAAAAGCTTCTTTTGTAGCTATATTTTCATACAAGGTATTTTCATCTAAGCCCTTAAATTTTAATATGCGGCTGGCTGCTGCAGGTTGGGCTAATATATTAAAATAATAACCTACCATTTCTGATTTATCCTTGGAAACAAAATTCCATCCTGCCTCATTGCCGTCAAAAGGACTGAGTACTCTATAAAAATCACCAAACTGGATAATTTCTCTTATCTCCTTATAAGTGCTAATTTGAAGCTTCACAAGTTCTTTATCTTCTTCAGATAACTTAGTTAAGTCAAGCTCGTATCCTAAATTTCCAGACATAGCTACATGTCCTCTTATATTCATAGGGGTTATCCTTCCAACCTGATGATTTGGAACTGTTGATACATGGGCTCCAATGGAGCTAATTGGATAAACTACGCTTGTTCCGTACTGTATTTTAAGCCTGCATATTGCATCTGTATTATCACTAGCCCAGGTTTGAGGCATATAGTAAAGCATACCGGCATCAAATCTACCGCCGCCGCTGGAGCAACTTTCAAATAGTACTTCTGGAAAGCGAGAGGTTAATTCCTCTAATATTTTATATAATCCAAGCATATATCGATGAGCAGTTTCCCTTTGCCTTTCTGGTGAAAGTTTAGCAGAACCAACCTCTGTCATATGACGATTCATATCCCACTTTACATAGTTAATAGGCGCACTACTTAAAACTTTAGATACTGCTTCAATAATGTAATCACAAACATCATTTCTTGACAAATCAAGTACAAGTTGACTTCTTCCAAAGGTATGCGGTCTGTTAGGAACATGCAGGCACCAATCTGGATGACTTCTATACAAATCGCTGTTTTCAGAAACCATTTCAGGTTCAAACCACAAGCCAAAGTTCATTCCAATATCATGAATTCGATTTGCTAAATCTTTAAGCCCGTCTGGAAGCTTATTTTTATCAACTATCCAGTCACCAAGAGAACTAAAATCATCATCTCTTTTTCCAAACCATCCATCATCTAATACCATAAGTTCAATGCCAAGCTTTTTACCCTCAGCTGCAATTTCTACTATCTTGTCAGCATTGAAATTAAAATAAGTTGCTTCCCAGTTATTAACCAAAATAGGTCTAACCGTATCACGAAACTTTCCTCTGCACAATCGACTTTGATAAAGCTTATTGTAGGTTCTTGACATACTACCTAAACCTTTAGAGGAATATACCATTACAACCTCTGGCGTCTGAAAACTTTCCTTTTGACCTAAGATCCAAGAAAAATCAAAAGGATTTATCCCCATGGATACTCTTGTATTTTTAAATTGATCAACTTCTGCGCTTGCTATAAAATTGCCACTATAAACAAAATTAAAGGCATATACTTCTTTACAGTCTTCATCTGCATTTTTTTCAAGAAGTGCTATAAAAGGATCATTCTGAGGACTGCTTGCTCCACGTCGGCTCTCAACACTCTGTATTCCAGATACAAGCGGGCGCCTATCCATATTTCTCTCATTAGTATGGGCTCCATGAAATGTAAGCACATCATACTCACTACTTCTAAAATCCACACTTGCGCTTAAAGCTTTGAGAATTTTAATTTTTTCACTGCCATTGTTTTTAAACTGCACAGAACGAGTAAGTGCATCAAACTTTTCAAATATTGTATAACTCAAAATAACAGTCAAACCTATAGCCTTATCTTCCATGGTTATTTCAAGTGTTTTTGCTTCATTTTTATCTTCAACATAAACTGCTGGAAGTCCCTTAAGCTTTCTTTTTCCATCATATATTTCATGTTTTGCATATCTAAGGTCTGTAACTGTAGACCCATTTTCAAGCTGAAGCTGATATGCAGGATTTCTAAAATCACCATTTCCATAGGCAGGATATTCATTAGGAATAGTATCTAATGAAAAAGTACGATTATTAGAATCCGGATTTGGTGAAAATCCTCTATCGACAAAGATAATAGGGTTACTCTTATGGTATTCTTTAATTTTTCTTCCCCAATATAAATGAACTAAATATCCACCTTCCATAACCTGCATAATATAACTCATATTCTTATTCTGCAAATGAAATATTTTTTCTTTTTCATCGAAATATATATTCATAGTTTTCCCTCCACTCAATCGTTTTCAATATATGCATAAATACTTTATTGCTGTATACTATTTATATTAGTTTAATTTTTACTGGAGTACAAGAATAAAAAAAACAACTGGAGGGTAAAATATTGCTCAGTAATTTAAAACAAACTTCAATAGGCTTTAATTTTATATCACCAATATCACTTTTAACTATTAAAGGCCTCGGGTGGCAGACGATTACTTCTCATGACTATATATGGAACGGAAAATACCGTAAAGATGAGCACTGTCTCATACAATATACTATAAGTGGTGAAGGTGAACTTGAACTCAATAATATCATATATAAATTAAAGGAAGGAGACGCTTTCATTGTAGAGGTTCCGAGCTCTCACTGCTACAGGCTACCAAAGAAATCAGACAAGTGGGAATTATTATATATACAATTTTCTAATGAAGCTTTACCGTTTTGGAATCAGCTTACAGCTTTAGTAGGGCCAGTATTTTCAATAAAAAAAGACTCTGCTATAGAAAAGTTAATGTGGAACATTTATGATATGTCCGTAAGGAACGAATTTCAAGATGCATATCAGTGTTCAAAATATGCCTATGAACTAATAATGAATCTTGTCAGTTATTTTCATAAGGAGCAAAAGCAAAAGGTTCTTCCATCAAGTATAGAACTTTGTAAAGACTTTATCAATACTCATTATAATTTACAAATTGGTTTAGATGATATGGCAAAAGCAGCTCAAATTTCTAAATTTCATTTAACGCGAAAGTTTGAAAAAGAGCTTGGCATTACACCAAATAATTACCTGATTAAAATACGCTTAGAAAATTCAGTTAAGCTTTTAACTTCACAAAGCAACTTAACCCTTGAAAATATAGCTAAAAGTGTGGGTTTCTCATGTAGTAATTATTACGGAAAGGTTTTTAAAAAGAAATTTGGAGTTTCACCAGATGAATTTCGCAGGAACAGCAGTTCCTACGAAATAAACAGAATCTTATATGAAAAATAGGCTTAATTTTCAAAATCCTTTAAAATATCAGTTCCTTTTTCACATACAGCTTTGTATACTACAAAATCTATAACAACATATATAACTAAAAGTACCATAAAGGTAATAGCAAAATTAGGTCTCACAATAACTATAGCTGCAACAGTAATAACTCCTACAATAAGAGCAGGTATAACTGCAAATAAAACATTTAAATTTTGTTTAACAGCTTTCTGTTCATTGTCCCATTCAAGCTTCGGCATCATTATATCAATTAAAATTCCAATTGTAGCTGAAAGAAACATTCCAGCTAATCCTATAATAATGCATAATATTGACATATATATTGGCATTTTCATTATTATAGCTGCAGTAATTACTAAAAGTATCTGCCCAACCAATGCTATAGCAACTCCCGAAAGTATTTTCGCTGTAATTTGCTGTTTATATGGAACAGGAATATACTTCATAACAAAAAAGTTATCGCCTTCTCTTGAAATGGATGTACAAGTAACAACATTCATGCATCCAACAAACACTCCAAATGCAGCTGCTGCAGCTATAATTATTGGATAATTTGAACTTGATGCAAATAAGCTTATAAGTTGATCCTTAGAAGGTCCATTATTTTGATGAGAACTAAAAAACATAGGCATTATTATAACAAGCGGCCATATTAAAACTATTATTACGCAGTTTATAAAATACGCTGGTGTTCTAAAAAGCAGCTTTAATTCTTTAATAGTATAAGACATTACAACAGACCTTCTAGCTACTGCCTTGGATAGTTCTGCTTCATTCATAGCTTTTCTTTTTGAACCTGATTCTGAAAGGCCTACAACTCCTTTGAAATAAAGCGCATTACTTAAAACTAAAATTATAACAAAACTTAGGATGTTTATTAATACAAAAATCACAAGCTGTAAAAAGCCATAAAAACTACCGCTATTAATAAGTGCAGCAGCCGCAATCTTACCGCCTGGGAAAATGCTTCCTACTGAGTTACTTAAATTTTTCAAGCTATTTGACATCTGACCTGCATTTCTAGCTCCCATATTTGCAACTATGTTAAAGCCAAATGCAAATACAAGTGCAAGTATTCCCCCTATAATTTTAAAAAGGTCTTTGTTCTTTGATAAATTTATCAGCGGCATTACTAAAATGCTCAATAAAAGTGCTATACAAAGAGGCAATACAGGTAAAAAAATTATAAGAATTACGCTATATACATAAAACAATGGATTTGCCGAAGAATTAATTCCATATATAATTGTACATGGCACCAAGATAATTCCTGCAATAAAATATTCATACAAAAGTGTTACTACAAATTTACTTGCTATAATTGTCTCAGGTTTTACTGGAAGCGGAAGCAAATAATCTATATCCTTTGAAAAATAAAAAATATTCATTACATAAAATACGCCAAAGAAAAAAATAACAAAGGCTACAAGTGAATAATTTAAAACCAAAAGTAATGATTGCATATTTATCATTTTTAAACTTTCATAAATCGGCAAATCAAGAGCCCCAACGGAACACGCCAAAAGCAAAAATAAAATAATTGCCATAATGGTTCTATATATGCTGTTATCTGACAATCCTTTTTTCTTTCTACCACCCCTCATATCGGAGCCCATCATAAGATATTTAGTTAGTACAAAAAATTTATTTGTTTTCATCTTCCACCAACTCCAAAAACATTTTTTCAAGAGAACTGCCTTGCTCTTTAAGACTATCCTTCATTTCAGTTATTGTTCCGCAAAATAATATTTTACCCTTATTTATTATTGCAATTCTATCGCAAACTTTTTCTGCTACCTCAAGAACATGGGTAGAAAAGAAAACAGTTTTTCCACTATCAGCATGTCTTCTCATCATTTCTTTTAAATTATATGCAGCTTTAGGATCAAGTCCTGTAAGTGGCTCATCTAATATCCAAACACTAGGATCATGAATTAAAGCACCCATCACAATAATCTTTTGCCTCATACCATGAGAATAACTTTGAATTTTATCGCTTAAAGCACTTTCCATATCAAAGTACTTACTTAACTCCTCAATTCTTTTTTGCCTTACTGAAGTTTCAACATCGTATATATCAGACATAAAATTTAAATATTCTATGCCCTTGAGCCTTAAAAACATATCCGGACTATCTGGAACATATCCTATTTTACTTTTAGCCTCCAGCGGTTTTTCATTTATATCTACACCATCTACTTTAATGCAGCCACTATCATTTTTTATTATTCCCATAATCATCTTTATGGTTGTACTTTTTCCTGCACCATTAGGTCCTAAAAATCCAAATATCTCACCGGAATTTATTGTTAAATTTAAGTCCTCAACTGCATTATTTTTTCCATTATAGGTTTTAGTTACATTGGTAAGTTCTATCATATATTTTCCTCCACAAAATAAATTTGATTTTTGTTATAGAAATTATATAACAATAACAACATTATTTCAATATAAATTTTATATGCGCAAAAAACGCCGCTGCATTAAGAAATTATTGCAACAGCGTCAAAGTATTTCAACTGCTAAATTAAAAAATACCTTCATTCCAAAAACGATTGAGCAATATATCGTGGTTGTTTTTGTTTGTTTATATATATTACTCCTTTATGGTGTAGTTCATATCTTACTTAAAATTAATTATATAATTGTTTTTTGCAGGCTTAGTATAATCTCCATGAAAATAATTGTAGCAATCTAATTCTTCAAAATTCTTGTGACCTCTTCTACCATATCTTTCTTGTATCTCAAGTGTCTTATCATTATTTTTCCAAAAGAAGTTTTGATCAGCGCCCTGTTCTACATTTATATCCTTGCACAAGCTTATTACATTTGTAAGGTTATCTCCTTTTATTTGTGCTGCATAAACATTTGCACTGTTATCAGCATCTTTGTCTGTAGAATATGCTATTTTTGTACCATCCTCACTTAATCTAAATGCATCAACCCAATCGTCAACAAGCTTAGAAGTTGTACCATTTTTCATATCATACATGCATAATCCTCTTGTGTTCTTATCAAAATATGAATATATTACATTTCCATTTGCATCAAAGTCAGCATTGTAGAACAAATTGCCTTCACTTTCGCCCTGCTTTAAAGTTACTATCTCACCTGGCTTATTAAAGTCAATCATATATAGTGATTCTGTAACATTAAAATGGTCAGCTTCAGGTTTATATTTAGTTCCAACAAAAACAACTTTATTACCATCTGCGGATGCCTCTGCTCTTTCAACATGGTATCTCCATCCATCCTTTTCAAGCTTAAAATCCTTTATTACCTTATCAGTTTTCTTTTCATAAAGTGAAATGTAAAGTGGAAGCGTGTTCATTTTTTGTTGTTGTTTTTCATCTTCTCCAACTCCAGATAATCTTGGTGCAGATTCGCCAGCTGCATACTTTTCATTTGCTTTATAATTTCCATTGTCATAATTAAGATCCTCATGCAAAAACATTGTATAATTTTCATTACCTATCTCATGAAAAATTTGATTTCCATGCCTTAATATATTAAAATCATCTAAATCTTTATCCTGTATTTGTTTTATATTTTGAATCTCCAGTTTATCATCAGCGGTACTCTTAGGTTGTGCTAAGGCTTTAACTACAACAGTTTTGCCATTGTTATCTCCTGCTTTTGCCTTTATACCATAACTTTCAACACTAATTCCACCAATAACAACTGCTGTAATTAAAAGCATTGGTAGCTTAAATTTTAAATTTTTATTCATTCCATCCCTCCTTTTTAGATTAAATTACTGCAGTTAACTTAACCTTTAATTAAATTATAGATAGTTATTATTTCAAAAATATATAAAGTTGTATCTATTTTGTAAACATATGTATTGGAAGCTTTATTTTTGTTCTTACCCCTTCATCTTCAACATTCTCCATACTTATCTCTCCATTGTGCTTATCCAAAATATCTTTTACAATATATAAGCCTAAGCCGCTGCCGCCTTTTTCCCTAGAAGCTTTCTTTTCAACACGATAAAAGGGTTCAAATATTTTATCCATTTTGTCCCTCGGTATACAATCGCCCCTATTGTTTATAATGACTAAAGCACTATTATTCTCCCTTTCTAATTTCAAGCTTATCGTTGATTTAACAGCGCCATATTTTATAGAATTGTCTATAATATTTATAAAAACCTGCTTTAGCGAATTTTCATCACCCATAACCTCTATATCATCATCACTTTCAAAAACTATTTTCACTTCATATTTACTTGCCTTAATGCTCATTTCTTCGCAAGTATTTTCAAGCATCTTTTTTAAGTTAACTTCACTAAATTTCATTTCATTAGTATCAGATTTTAATTTCGATATTTCTAAGAGATCGACCACCATATCATATAATCTTTTACTTTCCTTTTCTATATGCCCCATACCTTTAAGAAAAAAATCTTTATCAGTAAATCCGTTTTCTTTAATCATTTGGGCATATCCAAGAATTACAGTTAATGGGGTTCTAAGCTCATGGGTAGCGCTATCAAAAAATACTTTTCTATGCTCTTCAAGCTTCATAAGATTATCTCTATCTTGCTTTATTGTTTCGATTTGCTTTTGTATTTTTTCCTTCATAAGAATAAAATTTCTCGCAAGTACTCCTATTTCATCCTTTGTCTTTATGTTTAAAGCTTCTGTATTATAATTACCCTCAGCCATTTCGCTGGTTAATCTACTTAGCTTAAGAACTGGTACCGATATACTTCTAGATAGAAATATTGAAAAGATAAATACTACAGCAAATATTGCAGCAAGAGAGTACATTAACTTATCAATTAAATTGCTGCTGTAAGAAAATATATCCGTATAATCCTTCGTATACCTAAAGATTCCATAAATCTTGTTATCAAGTATTATAGGATAAGAAAAACTAACAATTGTCTTTCCATTTATTTTATTTATGGTATATGCATTTTTATTATTTTCAGCTTGCTTAAGGTCTTTATCAAGTATTTTTTCATGAAAGCTATCAGAATCATATATAAGCTTTCCTTTATATGAGTATAGAAGTATTCTAGAGTTATCTTTTGTGTGTAATTTCATTCCAAAATCTGAACATTCTTTATAGGATATGTTTTGAAGTGAACTCCTATCATGTAATAATATAAATTCATTTATGTATTCATCAAAATATAATTTATTTGCATTAAAATTTTGTGATATTAAATTTTCATTATTTTTTTCTATTGAAGAACTTAAAATCATACCAAGTACTAAAAAACCCGAGAGAAAAATTAGGGAAAATCCAAAAAGTATTTTATATCTTATAGAAAATCTCATAATTTCACCTTCAATCCAGCCTATATCCTACTCCAAATATAGTTTTAATAATATTATTATCATTTTTCATTCCAAGTTTTTTTCTTATACGCTGAATATGAATATCAACAGTTCTAGTGTCACCATAAAAATCAAAGCCCCATACTTCATTTAAAATTTGCTCCCTTGTAAACACTTTTCCCTTTCCTTCACTTAACAAAAGCAGCAAATCATATTCTTTAGGTGTAAAAACAACAGTTTCATTTTTATAAGTTACAGTTCTACTTTCTTTAATTATCTTTATATCATTTCCTACGCTGACAATATCCTTATCATCATCAATTGACTCTTTTACCTGATCTATTCTTCTAAATATAGCCTTTATCCTAACTATGGCTTCCCTTATATCAAATGGTTTCGTAATATAATCATCGGCTCCAAGTTCCATTCCAAGAATCTTGTCCACAATATCCGTTTTTGCTGTAAGCATAACTATTGGAATCTTATATTCTGCACTCACTTTCCTGCAAACATCAAATCCGCTTATGTCTGGAAGCATAATGTCCAAAACAATGAGATCAGGTTTAAACTCGTCAATAAGCTTTATGCCATCAAAACCTGTTTCACTATAGGCTGTATTAAAACCTTCCCTTGTAAGCGAGTAGCTTAAAAGTTCCCCTATTGCTCTCTCATCCTCTATTATTAAAATATTCTTCTTATTTAATTTGCTCATAAAATATACACCACTTTCAATCTATTATTAGCTAAACGGCTCATTACTATATACCCTACATTACATGTATATTTTACATCAACGCCCATATATATACAAAAATAATAGTGAAGGGTTTTGCCACAGCAAAACCCTTCACTTTTTCTATAATTAACTTTATTTATAAATTACAACTTAATAACCTTTTAGTGCCACAGCCTCATAGTAAGATTATTTAGTCAATATCTTTTAACGATTCTTTTAAAGTTTTAGCTGAACTATGAAGTTGTTCTATCTCCTCTTTTTTTAGCGGAACTTCAAGTATCTGCTTTACTCCATTAATTCCTATGATAGAAGGTACTCCCATATATATTCCATTCACGCCGTATTGACCTTCTAATAACGAAGAAGTGGTTAATATAGAATTTTCATCTCTTATTATAGCTTCAACAATTCTCCTTACCGCTAATGCAACTGCATAGTAAGTAGCTCCCTTTTTCTTAATAATTTCATAGGCTGCATTTTTAACGTCCTCATGAATCTTGAACTTAAGTCCTCCATCGCATTTATTGCATGCTACTCTGCAGTATTCATTCACATCCATACCTGCTATATTAGTAAGACTCCAGGTTGCTATTTCTGAATCTCCATGTTCGCCCATAATATAGGTATGAATGTTTCTCGCATCAATTCCAAAATGCTTACTAAGCATATATCTAAATCTTGAAGTATCAAGGACAGTTCCAGAACCTATTACTCTTTCACTCGGAAATCCTGATAATTTATAAGTTATATAAGTTAGTATATCTACAGGATTTGAAACAACAAGTAAAATAGCGTTAGGATTGTACTTTACAACTTCTGGCACTATAGACTTAAATATATTGTAGTTTTTAGATATTAAATCTAATCTTGTTTCCCCTGGTTTTTGAGCTGCACCTGCTGTTATAATAACAATATCAGAATCCTTTGTATCTGAATAATCTCCGGCTTTAACCTCAACTGGTTTTACAAAAGCTGCACCATGTGATAAATCCATAGCTTCTCCTTCTGCCTTATCCTTATTAACATCAACTATTACCAATTCAGATGCAAGTCCACCGTTCATAATTGCAAAAGCAGTAGATGATCCTACAAATCCCGCGCCTATTATGGAAATTTTCGTATTCTTATTCATTTCAATCCCTCCAAACTTTAGATTAACTAAGATAGTATAATCTATTAACATCTTCGTTATTCATATTTTTTACTAAAACATAGCATTTTATTCTCATTTATAATCTATCTAATAATATTATATACTAATTAATAATTATTATCAACAAAATTCCATAACATCCTTTATGTATAAAATCATATAATATCATGTACGTTATTCATAAATAATTGGAGGCTTTATTATGTCTTTTAATCCAAAAAAGAAAATAATAATAATTTCCCTATCAATCATTTTAGTTCTAATTTTTGCCTTTGTTTATGTTAACTTTTTTAAATCGCAAAAAACTTCATCTACAAATAAAGCTACCTCTACTAAATTGGTGAAACCAAAAGTTTCTCCTAAAGCTAATCCTAATTCTGCATCAACTACTTCTCCTGCAAATAGTTCTAAAAATACAGAAAATGCTGCTGCTGAAACCTCTACCTCTAAACCAAATGAAAGTACAGTTTCCTCTAGAAAAATATCTTCTAATATAAAGCAGCAAGTTTCACCAAAACCAATACCAAAACCTTCTGCTTCTATAATTTCTGATAATGATATAAAAGCATTGTTATATAATGGCGATATAGCCGTAAGAAATTTCTACACTTCGGCTTATTTAAAAAATTCAAATCACAATAGTCCAACTGTTTTGGATAATAAATACTATAGTGAAATGATTCCATCTATAACTAGCTATAGCATGCTCCAAAATTTTATGAGAAAAAACTATAATTTAAATTCCTATTACACTCAAACCTTTATAAGAAAGTTTATGGATGAAACCTTTAGATATATTAATGGAAAATACTATATACTTGTTGGCAATTATGGTCTTATGCTCCAATACGATAACACCTTTAAAGTAATATCAAGGTCTTCTAACGGTAATTTACTTTATCTCAAAATAAGTGGTTATGCTGATGGTGATACAACACCAAGCACAATGAACGTAGTATTGTACCATTCTGGAACAAACTGGCTTATTTATAAATTTAATGACTGGGGAATACAAGCACTAGCAAACTAGCAAATAAACTCTGTATATTTTTTCATATTTATGCTATATTCTATTTATATAATTGTGCACTGATTTTATAGTACGGAGTGAATATAATATGAATAACAAAGACATCCTCGCAAAATATATACCAATGGCAGAATTTATTTCAAGTATACTAGGCAGCAACTGTGAAGTAGTAATACACGACATAACCTCCCCAAATAATTCTATAATTTTTATAAAAAATGGTCACCTTAGCGGTAGAAAATTAGGTGGCCCTTTAACAGATTTGGTTTTAAATATAATTCAAAATAAAAGCTACAAAAGCAAAAGCTTTGTTTCGAACTACAAAGCCATTGGCAATTTTAAAACTTTTAGATCTGCAAGTTATTTTATAAAGAATGATGACGATGAAATAATAGGAGTTTTATGCGTAAATATAGATACGGAACCTTATGATAAAGTTAAGCAGCTAATGGACAACCTAAGCTTTATATCAACAGATTCAATAAATGATAAAAGGAAAACACTTGATACACAAGAGCAATTTTACGACAATGTCGATGAACTTTTATATATGATGGTACAAAAAGCAATATCAAAAACCAAAATACCACCGGACAGGATGTCTTCAGAAGAAAAAATAAATATAGTAAAAGAGCTTTATGATGAAGGAGCCTTTAATCTAAAAGGAGCTGTCTCCGAAATCGCCAAAGCCCTCCAGGTATCCGAACCCACAATCTACCGCTATCTAAATAAATATAAGTAATCCTGCCAGGGGTTTGGGCGTCCAATGTCATCAACTTAAGAAACCTTACAATAAATTGAAGTGATATAAAATTTGATTTAAAAATTACTTTGCTAAA